>NZ_CALHXD010000108.1 GCF_938040115.1 uncultured Campylobacter sp.
CGGGGTAGAGGTGCATTTTATTTACTATCTCGCCGACTGCTTTTACTACCGCAGGACTCGTGCCGTATGGGTTTTCATTGCTGGCTAGCTTGATGACGTCTTTTGCGTCGATGCCGTATTCGCGTACGACAAGCTCGATAGGTTTGCCCGCTTCGTAGCTTACTAAATTTGCCAAATTTTCGTTAAATTTCATCTCACTCCTCCCACGCGACGTAGCTTCCTAGCCACGCGATCTCGTGGCCGTAGCTTATCGCTTTTTGTATCGCTTTTTGGACGTTGTCGTCGTCGATGTGCCCCTCGAAATCTATATAAAAATTCGCCTTAAATTCGCGCTGTTTTATCGGGCGGCTCTCTAGTTTGGTTATATTTATACCCTCGTCTCTAAATGCCAAAAGTAGCTCCACTAGCCCGCCCGGACGGTGCTCGGTCTTTGCTAAGATAGACGTTTTATTTCTTTGCGCGCGCTCGTTTTTAAAATCGCTTAATATAAAAAATCTCGTACGGTTTGCGGCGTTGTCCTCGATCGTCTCAAACAAGATCGGCACGCCGTAAAGCTTGGCTGCGATCTTAGAACAGATGGCGGCCGAATTTGGCTCGCTGCCGGCTAGCTGCGCGGCCTGCGCGGTTGATTTTGCCGGGATAAACTCGACTGATGAAAGCATATGATCGTCTAAAAATTTGCGGCACTGATTGTAGCCTTGCGGGTGCGAGTAGATGCGTTTGATATCCTTTAAATTTTCGCACTTGCTCGCAAAAATATGATGAATATCCATGTAAATTTCAGCCACGACCTTGACGCTATCAAACCGCCCGAGGCAGTCCAGCGTCGCGCCTACCGCGCCTTCTGTATTATTTTCTATCGGCACGACGCCGTATTTGGCCTCTTTGTGCTTTAGTTTGGTAAAAACCGCCTCGATGCTAGCTAGCGGCAGATATGCGCTCATCGCGCCAAATCGACTCTCCGCGGCTTGGTGCGTGTAGGTGCCCTCAGGCCCTAGATAGGCGACTTTTTCCGGCATCTCGAGGTTTCTACTGACGGCGAAAATCTCAAGATAAATCGCCTCAATCGCAGCCTTGTTTAAAAAGGCGGAGTCTTGCCCCTCTAGGCGGTTTAGGATCGCTCTTTCGCGCTCGGGGCGGTAGATCGCGCTGCCGCTAGTTTGCTTTAGCTCGCCGATCTTTCGTACGAAATTCATGCGCTCGTTTAGGCGCCTTAGCACCTCGTCGTCGATCTTGTCTATCTCGTTTCTAAGGTCGTTTATGTTTTGCATTTTCGCTCCCTAGCCTAAAAATTCGCGCTCCAGCGCCACTACATCCTCAAAACTCTCGCGGCGCCTAATCAAAAAGTCCTCGCCACCTTTTACCGCGACCTCCGCGGCGCGTCCGCGAGTGTTGTAGTTGCTACTCATCGCAAAGCCGTATGCGCCGGCTGATTTGATGACGACGAGATCGCCTGGATTTAACGGCGGCAAATTTCGATCTTTTGCGAGAAAGTCTCCGCTCTCGCAGATCGGTCCAACCACGTCGCAAGGGGTAAATTTGAGCTCCCGAAGCTGCTCGGTCTTGCACTCGCAAAGAGTCTTGCCGCCGCTAAGAGCAAAAATTTTATGCCTAGCCTGATAGAGGCTTGGGCGTATGAGGTCGTTCATCGCGCCGTCCACGACCACAAAGCGCTTGTTTTTATTAAATTTCTCGTAAAGCACGCTAGTTAGAAAATATCCCGCGTTGCCGACGATAAAGCGTCCAGGCTCGCAGACTACCGTGACGTCCAGGCCGCTTAAATTTGCTAAAATGCCCTGTGCGTATTCGTATAGATCAGGCTCGCTCTCGTCGCCGTAAACGATGCCTATGCCGCCGCCGACGTCAAAAAATTTGATGTCGATTTGCGCCGCTTTTAGCTCGCGAGTCAAATTTGCCACGATCTTTGCCGCTTCGATAACGGGCTTGATGTCGGTTAGCTGCGAGCCGATGTGGCTGTGGATACCGACCGGTTCTAGATGCGGCGAGTTTTTGGCGTGAAGGTACATTTTTTTCGCCGTTTGAAGATCTACGCCGAATTTATTTTCGTTTAGTCCGGTCGAGATATAGGGGTGAGTCTTAGCGTCGATGTCTGGATTTACGCGGATGCTGATGCGAGCGGACTTTCCGAGCTGTTTTGCGAGCGTTTCCAGGCGGTTCATCTCGGCTTCGCTTTCTAAATTTATCATCAAGATTTCATTTTCCAGCGCAAATTTAAGCTCGTCGTCGCGCTTGCCCACGCCGCTTAGGATTATCTGATAGCTTTTAGCTCCCGCCAGCAAAGCGCGCCTAACTTCACCCACGCTCACGCAGTCAAATCCGGCCCCAAGCCCGGCTAAAAATTTCAAAACGCTTAAATTTGAGTTTGCCTTAACGGCGTAGCATACGAGAGATTTTCTAGCGTGAAACGCGTTTTTTAGCGCTTCGTAGCGGTGTGCCATGTAGTCAAAATCGTAAACGTAAAGAGGGGTGCCGTATTTTTGCGCTAAATTCGTAAAATCCATAACCAACCTTGTTTAAAAATAGTTAGATTTTACAGAAATTTTGCCTAAATCTCTCTTAACGACTCCCAAAACGCAGATAAAAAGCGTAAGCACCAAGTAAAATAATCGGTAAAAGCACGCCGACCTCGGGTGAGACGACGCCGTTTCTAGCAAACCTCATCATCACAAAAAGCGCGCCCCAGACGCAAAGCGAGGCGATCGTGAAGATAAAGCTTTTTAAGGCGAGGTTAAAAAATCGTCCCGTAACCGGCAAAAAATAGTAAATAATAAGCACCATAAAAGGCGCAAAAAACGGTGCAAAAGCGAGGTTATAAAGCGTGGTTTTGGTCGAATTTAGCCCGATGCCCTCGTCTTTAAACGCCAAAATATAATCCACGGCATCCGGGATCGTGATCGCCGAGCTCTCCGCTGACGCGCTTTCTATTGTTTTTGGTTTAAAATTTTCAAGCGTTTTTAGCTCGCTTGGCATTTTGATATCAAGCCCCTTTTCGCCAAGCTTAATATTTTGCGGCAAATTTACGATTTTAGCATTTTTTAAAAGCCACGCATCGTCTATAAACCTCCCGCTTTCGCCAAAGGTAGCGCTGCGCAAGTTGCTGCCGTTTATGTCAAATATCCGCACGTCTTTAGCCTCGCCGCTAATAGGATTTAGGCTATCCATGTAGACAAATTTGCCTTCGAATTTTAAGAAAATATCCGAACTCGTACGCGATAAATTCGAGAGTTTCACGATGTTTCGCCCGTACTCGTAGGCGTAGGCAAAAGGCGTGAAATTTAGCCCGACGTAGATAAACGTGATAGCAAACGCGATGTAAAAAGGCGGTTTTATCAGGCGATTTTTATCTATACCCAGCGCGTAAAAGCTCACGAGCTCGTTGCTGCGAATCATGCTAAATTTGCTAGTTATCAGCGCAAAAATGAGTGCGAGCGGTAAGACGTAGTTTACCGCCGTAAGCGAGGTGAGGCCGAAGTAAAGCAGCTTTAGGTTCGCGCTTGCGGGCATGTCTTTTAGGTTGGTTAGGATGTCGATGCCGACGTAAAAAAGCGTGAGCGCGATGAATAAAATCATGAAATATTTAAAATAAAGCCAGCCGACGTAACGCGCGTAAAGATTCATTTATGGCCTTTTAAATCAAATTTTGCGCACGCGGGGCAGCGGACAAGAGCAAAGCTCTCAAAAGTACTAAATTTAAACAGCTCCATTTTTCGCGTGAAATTTAATAAATATAAGACTCTAGACAAAAGACAAGCCTGCGAAAAAACAGCACTTTTCGTAAATTTTATAAATTTGCTAGTAAAATTTTTAAGTAAATTTATAAAATTTGCTGTAAAGAAGATTTGGCGCACGGTTTTAAATTTGGACTCTAAATTTAACCAGTTTTTTAGCGCTTTAAAAAAATCCAAAATTTGACGAAAAACAAAAGCCTTAAATATCAAATTTAACCCGCTCACAAAATGCCTTTTTTGGTTGAAAATTTTTGAGAAACGGCGTCGATGTCGGTTTTTATAAGCTCATTTAGCGCGTTTTCACAGTAGTTCAAAATCTTTTCCAGCCCTTCTTTTTCCTCTGCGTTAAATTCGCCAAGCACGTGGCCGGTTACCGCGCTTTCGCCTTTGTGCGCGCTCCTACCGATACCGATACGCACGCGCTCGTAGTCTGCGCCCATTAATGCGTCGATTGATTTTAGCCCGTTGTGTCCGCCGTTTCCGCCGCCCTTTTTAAATTTAACGACGCCGAAATTTAAATCAAGATCGTCGTGAATAACGATAACGCGCTCGGGTTTGTAAAAATCAGCGACGGCTTTTACGCTTCGTCCGCTTAGATTCATAAAAGTTGTCGGTTTTAAAAGAAGTAAATTTTGAAATTTAAATAGCTCGCCTTGAAATTTGGCCGAGCTTACATCCGTAAAATTTGAGTTTTTGAGTCTATCTATCAGCATAAAGCCGACATTGTGTCTTGTTTTGGAGTACTCGGGACCGGGGTTTCCCAGTCCGACTATGAGTATCAAGGCTAGCCTTATTTAGCTTTTATTACGCCTAGAACCGCTACGCGGTCAGCATCGATCATAGTAACGCCCGCAGGAACGGCTATATCGCGCACTAGGACAGTGTCGTCTATATCAAGACCGCTAACGTCTATGTCGAATGAATTCGGCAAATTTTCAGCCGTGCATTTTACGGCTAAGCGTCTTTTTGAGATGATCAAAACGCCTTTATTTTTTAGACCCACAGGAGTTCCATAAGGTTTAACCGGAATCATATACTTTGAGACGACGCCTGGAAGCGCAACCTTTAAATCAACGTGCTTTAGCGCGTTTGTCACAGGGTCTTTTTGGTATTCGACTACTACGACTTTTAAGGTTTTTCCGCCTACTTTTACGTCAAACGCAAGGCTCTCTTTTTTGCGAACCTCTTTTATAAAATCGTTGATTTTAAAAGCGGCTTGCACATTCTCTAATCCCTTGCCGTAAATGTTGGCGATTAGATAACCATCTCTTCTCAAGGCTTTTGACGCCTTTTTACCGATACTCTCTCTAACGATACCTTCTAACATCGTTTTCCTTTCTTGAAAAATAGAAGCCGATGATACCCAAATTTATATAAATTTCGCCTTACTTGATATCTTTGAGCGCAATAACTTCGCTTTGAAATTCTTTTAAAAGCTCGGCATCCTCTTCGATAGAGGCAACCATAGCTCGTTTTTTAGCAAGGTCGGCGCTCTTGATTTTGATATCGAGGTTTTCCCTTCTGCTGGCGCTTTTTAGCGCTTCTTCTTTTGTTATAATTCCCGAAGTATACATGTCAAGCAAATGCTGCTCGAAGGTCTGCATTCCGTAGGTATTTTTACTTTGCTCTATCGCGTCGTAAATTTCGCTATCTCTATCTTCTAAGATCATATCTCTTATTCTTATGTTTTTTACCATTATTTCGCAAGCGACGCGGCGTTTGCCGGTCGTAGTCACGACAAGGCGCTGAGATATGATAGCCTCCGCAACCGAGGCAAAGGTCATCCTTATGCGGTTTTGCTCCTCTTTAGGAAACATATTTATGACGCGGCCGATAGTTTCTTTAGCATCAAGGGTGTGAAGCGTAGCAAGCACCAAGTGTCCTGTTTCTGCTGCATTTATCGCGGTTCTAACGGTCTCCAGGTCTCTCATCTCGCCCACAAATATAACATCCGGATCCTCGCGCAAAGAGGCCCTTAGCGCGTCGGCGAAACTATCTACGTCTTGGCCGATACCGCGCTGATTTATTACGCTTTTGTCGTCGTTATATATAAACTCGATCGGATCTTCGATAGTGACTATGTGGTAGTTTTTTGTGTGATTTAGGTGGTTTATCATGCTAGCTAGTGTCGTTGTTTTACCGCTACCGGTAGGTCCAGTTACTAGGATGATGCCTCTATTTACTTTATTGCAAAGCTTTTCAATAACCGGCGGCAATAAAAGCTCGGACATCGTAGGAATTTTCGTTGGGATCGTTCTAAATACGAAAGATACGCCATCCATCTGCAAAAAGACGTTTGAACGGAAACGGTAGTCGTCGTTTAATTTATATGTAAAATCCACACTCTTTTTTTTCATAAGATTGTAATAATTCGCCCCTAAAATCTCCTTTGCAAGTAGTATCGAGTTGTCGTAATCTAAAATTTTATCGCCCATCGTAAATATCTCGCCGTTAAATCTACCGCGAACTACTTTGCTGGATTTTACGTGCAAGTCGCTACCGCCAAGCTCGATAAGTTTTGTTAGATACCCATCCAGTATAACCTTCATTTCGGCTTTTTTTTCGTTCTCTTCGTCGCTCTGCGGCACCGTGGTTCTAATCGGCATCCCGAAAGTTTCATCTTCCATACCGATGCCAAGCTCGGCTAAAAGCGCCGCCCTGTCCTTGTATTTAACCGGTCTCACTTCAGGTTTTTTTAACGTATTTGTTTGGTTTTCTTGCCTATCGTTTATAGTTTGCACTTGCGCCGCAACTTTATTTGCGGCAGTTTGCATTTGTGTGAAATTCGGCTCTAAATTTTGCGCTTGCAATTCACGCAAATTTATGGATTCGTCGATATTTTTTTGCTCTTTATTTTGCCGATCATCTCCAAAACCAACGTTTAAATTCAGCTGCACAGGGATTGCGTTTATCTCGTTTTTGTCGCTGGCGCCATCGTTATTTATTATGCCGATTTTATCCTCTATATCTTTATTTTCTTCATCTTGAACTATGCTAAATTCGTTTTGAAAAAAGTCTAAAATTTGATCCTTTTCGCTAGGGTGCTGTTGCATGCCGACCTCTTCTTGCGTAAATTTAATACCCAAATCATCCAAACTTACGTTATCTCCGCCAAATTTTACATCCGGCGTTTCATCGCAAATCGACTGTTCTTGCGCCGTAGCTTTCGCAGTCTCGTCAAACTCATCTTTTTTTGGCGGCATCTCGTCCAGTGCGTCTATTTCGCTCAGTGCTTCGTTGATAGCTTGAAGATTTTCGCTTAGCTCGTGTTTTTTTGCCTCCAAGTCACCAGGCTCGATAAAACCGTCAAATTTGACGGTTTCCGCCGCTTCTTTGATTTTTACGGGCTCATCGTCTATGGGTTTGAGCGCAGGCAAGTTCTCAAAATCAAAATTTTGTCCAAATTTAAACATGGGCTCATGATCGCTCAAATTTTTATCTGCAACTTCGCCGATCTTCTGCTCATCTTTTTCAGATTTTAGCTCTATTATTTGCTCTTCTTGCGAATCTTCTCTATTTTTATCTCTATTTTTATCTCTTATTTTTTGTATATCGTTTTTTACCGCATTCGCTCTTAGATTTATAATACGCTCAAGTTCGTCGTCTTGAGTGTCAAATTTAATACTAGAACCGATAGGCTCGTAGTCCATTGCATCTTCTTGCTGCGACGAGGTAAATCTCAAAGGCTTCATTTAAGCGCTTTCATTATATCTTCAAATGCCGTCACGAACTGCTTTAAGCCGTCGTTTAGCAAGTCTTTGTAAACCTTCTCCATATCTATGTCGGCTCTTTTTACTACGCCAAAAAATTTCTCTATACTATCGTCGCTAACGGCGGTTTTAGGTTCGTTTTTGCTCGCGATAAAAGCTTTGATAGTATCAAGCGGAGCCGTATTTACCGCATTTTGATACATTAGCTCTTTTACGTAGTAGTCTTTTGCCAGCTCATCGCCCTTTACGCCCGTGCTAGCAAATAGCGCGCGCGTCGTCGGCAAGCTTTTATTTTCTATGATTTTATAAATTTTAGTTGCGTTCATAATACCGATTTGACCCGTCGGTAGCGAGTTCTCGCGCATTTTTTCATCTAGCAAGCGATCAAACCTGCTAACAAAAATGCTAATCACGCTTTTTGGCAGCGGCGTTAGCGGAAATTTCTTCTCACAAGCCTTCACGCCCTCCTCAAAAGCGTCCAAACACGCTACGGCTTGCTCCGGCGAGAAAATTAGCGTCGCATTTACAGCGATACCGCGCGCGGTTAATGCGCTCATCGCTTCAAAGCCCGCTTTTGTCGCAGGGATTTTGATCATGACGTTTGGCATGCCGATCTCTGCGTGTAGCCTAGCGCCCTCGTCCACCGTAGCCGCGGCGTTATCGCAAAAGCTAGGATCGACCTCGATGCTAACAAACCCGTCGTCGCCGTTTGCGTAATGCCTCAAAAGCTTGGTCGCGGCTATCTTGATATCTTGCACCGCGAGCGCCTCGTAAAGCGCCTTTGGATATTTTTTGCCCATTTGGCCGATGACGTCCTTGTAGGAGTCCGACAAAAACGCGGCTTTAAAGATGGACGGATTTGAGGTCACGCCGTTAATAGCGCCTATTTGAAGTAAATTTTCAAACTCGTCTTGCAAAAAGTCGCGCTCGATAAAGTCGCACCACAATGAAAAATTTATATCGTTATTAAACATTTTTCTCGCCTTTTTATATCAAATTTATGATCTCGCGCAAATCTTTTTTATCCACGCAACAAGTTGCCGCTTGCCTCAAAATTTGCTTCGCGCAAAACGCGATTTTTAAATTTGAATGCTCAAACATAGATAAGTCGTTGGCGCCGTCGCCCACGCTCATCGTCTGCTCTTTTGAGATACCGAGCAAATTTTGTAAATTTGCAAGCATCGCGCCCTTTGAAAAGCCAAACATCATCTCGCCGCCCACGAGTCCGGTTAGGATGCCGTCTTTGTGGTGCAGGATATTTGCAAAGCTAGCGTCAAATTTGAGCTTCTCTTGCGCTCTGTCCGTGCCGGAGTGAAATCCTCCGCTAAAAACAACGACCTTGACGCCTTTACTTTTTAGATGCGCGATTAGCTCGGCGGCTCCTGGCATTAGCGGCAAATTTGAGCAAATTTGATCTACTTTAGCAAGCTCAAGCCCCTTTAAAAGCGATACGCGGCGCGTTAAACTCTCAAAAAAATCAAGCTCGCCCGCCATCGCTTTTGCAGTTATTTCGCTGACCTCATCGCCCACGCCTTTTGCTGCAGCTAGAAAATCTATCGTCTCGCCGTCCATCAGCGTCGAATCAAAATCAAATACGCAAAGCTTTATCAAATTTGATCCTAGAAATCGCGCTTTAGCAACGCTTCGACTTTTAAAATCGTAAGGATATTGTTATCTCTTTTGCCGATACCGTAAATCATGCCTTTATCTTTTAAAAGCGTTTCAGGCGGCGAATCGATCCTGTTTTGCTGTATTCTGATGGCCTCCGTTAGCCTATCGATCACAAATCCCGCGACGTTATCGCCCTCTTTCATCACGATATACCTCGTGCTTGGGCTCGGTTTTGCAGCGTTTAGAGAAAATTTCTTTCTCAAGTCGATTAGCGGGATGACGCTACCGCGCAGGTTAAACACGCCTAAAACATAGTCCGGTACGCTAGGCACGCGAGTGTATTCGATCGGTTTAATGATCTCTTGGATATTTAAAATGGGTATCGCATA
Organism: uncultured Campylobacter sp.; assembly: GCF_938040115.1. GTDB lineage: Bacteria > Campylobacterota > Campylobacteria > Campylobacterales > Campylobacteraceae > Campylobacter_A. The sequence goes on from NZ_CALHXD010000108.1 coordinate 9,460, forward strand.
CTCCTCGTCGCCCACGATGAAACCGACTAGCTGGACGATCTCCTCGCGCTCTTTTTCGCTCGGGTCTATCACCTGTCTTTTTTGTCTTTTTAGAACCTGATTTAGTTTGTCGTTCATGTTCTATCCTATTAGTTTGATATTTTTTCTAACTACGTTTTCAAGGTACTCGGACGAATACGGCTTGGTGATGTACTCAGTCATTCCTACCTCCACGCCTCTTAGCCTGTCGGTCTTTGACGTCCTTGAGGTTACCGCAATAAGCGGCAAATTTCTATATTTTGAGTACTTGCGAATTTCGCCCGCTAGCGTGTAGCCGTCCATTCGCGGCATTTCGATATCAATTAGCATCGCATCAAGCGCATGTTCGCCAGATTTTACGATAGTTAGAGCCTCGACTCCGTTGGTAGCCTCGATCACCGTTACGCCAAGAGGGGCTAGCGATTTTTGCATTATGGTTCTGTCCATCTTCGAGTCGTCTACGATTAGTACCTTATAATCGCTCGGTTTTTCTTTGACGCTCTTTGAGGCCTCTATACTAGCTTTTATGTCTACTTTTATGTCTTTTGCCATCTCCATCATCATGCCCACGTCGATGATTAGCGTTACGCGGCCGTCGCCTCTTATCGTAGCGCCTGCGATTCCGGGGATGTTTTGGAGATAATCGCCCATTGACTTAATTACAATCTCTTCTTGTCCTACTAGACTATCTACGATGATACCTAGCTTTGCTTCCGCTACGCCGATAACAACCACGTATGTCTGATCTCCGCCGTCAAAGACCTGCTTGACGCCAAAGATATCAGATAGCTTAACTAGCGATAGTACTTCATCGCGTAGTCTGAGCACGTTTTTGCCGTCGATCGTATAGATATCGTCGATCGGTACGCGCACGGTCTCTAAAACGCTTGCTAGAGGAATAGCGAAAAACTCCTCCTGAGCGCCGACTAAAAGCGACTGGATAATAGCTAGCGTGAGCGGAATCTTTAGCTTCATCGTCGTGCCCTTGCCCACTTCGCTTTCGATGTCGATTATGCCGTTTAGCTTTTCGATATTAGTCTTTACGACGTCCATTCCCACGCCGCGACCGCTTACGTTAGTTACCTTCGCAGCAGTCGAAAATCCAGGCTTAAATATAAGCCCAAACGCCTCTTTATCGCTCATAGTATCGGCTTCGCGCTCGGTGATGATGCCCTTTTCTATCGAGCGTGCCTTTAGCATATCGGCGTCTAGCCCCTTACCGTCGTCGGTGATCTCGACTACGATATGGTTGCCTTCGTTGTAGGCTTTTAGCTGAATAGTGCCTTTTTCAGGCTTGCCTGCAGCTAGTCTGGTAGGACCGTCTTCGATGCCGTGGTCGCACGAGTTTCTTATCATATGCACGAGCGGATCGCCGATTTGCTCGACGATAGATTTATCCAGCTCCGTCTCCTCGCCCGTGATTTCAAGGTCGATTTGCTTATTTAGCTCGCGGCTTAGATCGCGGATCATACGAGGGAATTTATTAAACACCTTTGCGATAGGCAGCATCCTCGTTTTCATAACGGCTAGCTGTATATCGGTAGTCACTAGGCTTAGGCTAGATACTACTTGATTTAGCTCCTCGAGGAATTTCTCGCCCTCGTATCTCTCCTCGACGTCGTCGTAAATTTTAAGCAATCTGTTTTTGCCAAGCACCAACTCGCCGATCAGGTTCATCAGGTGATCTAGGCGCTTAACCTCGACGCGTATAGTCTGCTCGTCCGTACTTCCTCCGCCTCCGGTTGCGGGAACTTTTTTCTCCTCTTTTTTATCGGCCGGCTTTGCGGGAGCGGGTTTTGGAGCCGGAGCCGAATTTGAGGGAGCGGCAGCTTGCGACGTGGCCGGTGCGGCAGGTTTTGGCGCTTCGCCTCCGGCTGCTTTTTGAGCACGTCTTGCTTGATCCTCGGCCTTTCTTACTTTTAGTAGTCTTTCTATCTCGGCTTCGACCTCGTCGTCGCTTAAATTTGATAAATTCTCATCGCTAACGGGTTCGGGCTCAGGCTCTTTCGGCGTCTCTACCACAGGCTCTGGCGCCGCGGGAGCAGGCTCGCTAGCGGCCGCACTCGGGGCTTCGCCTTCGGATATCGCGGTTAGTCTTTTGCAGATATCTTCTATCTCGATGCCTACGTCCGTATCGTTACCGCTATCTCTGATACCGTGCAGTAGCCCCTTCATCATATCTACGGACTCTAGTACCACGTCCATGATATCCGGAGTTATCTTTAGTTCATTGCGACGAGCCTTGTTTAGCACGTCTTCCATATGGTGCGTAAGCTTAGTAAGGATATCGAAATTTAAAAAGCTCGATGATCCCTTGACCGTATGCGCAACGCGGAAAATTCTATTTAAAAGCTCTAAATCTTCGGGATTTGACTCTAGTTCTATGAGGTCATGGTCTATTTGTTCTACTAGTTCGAAGGCTTCAACCAGGAAGTCTTCCATTATTTCTCTCATATCATCCATGATTTTCCCCCTTATTTCTTGTGCGCTTCGATCACGCGAAGCACTTCGTTATAAAATAGCGATGCGTCAAATTTGGTTAGATATGCTGCGGCTCCGGCCTCTCTGCTTTGAGCTTCGCTATAATCGTTGCTTAAAGAAGAGTTAAATATGATAGGAATTCCCGTATATCTCGGATCGTCTTTTATCGTCGATGCAAAGCGGTATCCGTCCATCTGCGGCATCTCGATATCGCTCAAAATTACCCTTAAAAAGTTATTTAACTTATCGCCGTACATCTCGTAAAGATCCTCCATCCTAGCAAGCCCCTCTACGCCGTCTTTTGCTTCGACTACTTTTAGTCCCATTTTTTCTAGCATATCTTTTACTAGTTTTCTTGCCGTCGAGCTATCGTCTAGCACTAGTGCTAAACCGCTTAAAAGCTTACTTTGATCGATCTCTACTTCCATTTTCGGGCTATAAATGCCAAGCTCTTCGACGACGCTTTCAAGGTCTAGTATGAGCAAAACTTCGTCGTTTTCGATGCGAGTTACGCCTGTTATCTTGCCTTTATCTAGCGTTCCAGCATTTGAGGCAAAAGTCGCCGCCTCGATGTCCGCCCAGCTTATGCGCCTGATTCGCTTTGCCTCGTGGACGATAAAGCCTATCAATATACCGCTAAATTCGGCAATGATGACGCGAGGCTTGATAGCTCCGCCCTTAGGCTCGTTTATCTGCATCCATTTAGCTAAATTTATGACAGGTATCACGACGCCGCGCAGATCAAAAATCCCCTCGATATACTCGGGTACTCCGGGAAGCTCGGTTAAATTTGGCATCTTAATGATCTCGCGTACCTTAGCGACGTTGACGCCGTATATGCCCTCATATACATTGTCTCCCGACTGCTTAAAGATACGAAAATCAACAAGCTCCATCTCATTTGAACCGGTTTTTAATGTGCCGTTGTTAAGCATTTTAAACCTTTACGCTCTTTCGAGCAAACTTAATATTCTGGTCGTATTCTACTACAAAATAGCTTTGCTCGCATGCAAAAGATGGAATATTTATATATTTTTGTTTACCTATCGTGTACTGTTTGCCTTGGTGATAGTGCCCCTCGATGACAATGTCGGCCTCGTAAAATGCGTTATATTGGCGCATTTTTGCCTCGGCTAAATTCTTAAAATTCGGTATTTTATAATCTAAAATTTTTCGTTTAAGCTTATTTAAAATTCGTTTCGAGAGCCTAAAATTTAGAAATTTATCGAAAAAATTCATCGTTTTTAAAAAAATTTTAACGCGTAAAAATCTCAAAGCGTATTTCGAAACGAAAGGCAAAAATATATCTCCGTGCGCGATAAGCACGCTCTGTCCGCACTCAGAGGCAAAATTAACCGGCTGAGCGCCGATAGGATAGGCTTTGACGTTTTTAAAAAGCCTTGCTAGGTTAAAATCGTGATTTCCCTCGAAATAATAAATTTCCATTTCCTCGCCCAGCTCGTCTATCGTGTGAATATATCGCTCGTAAAATTTGACGAAAAACTCGCACTCGCCCGCCAAAAAATCAAACATATCGCCCATCAAAAACAGCTGCGGCGTCTTTATCTCGCCGCTTTTTAACGCGCATAAAAAACGCCAAAAATTTTCGCGATTTTCGTTTTCGTGCGAGTCGGCGATAAAGATCGCGCCGCTTTTTACGACGATTTGCTCAGGCATCAAATTTTACTTTTTGCGGCGTCAAATTTGCGACTAAATATTTCAAATTTTACAAGCGCCGTAGTTAAATTTAACGGCTCAAATTTACCGGCCGAGCTCATAAATTTAACGGTTTTAAACGCGCTCATCGGCTCTAGAATTTGATCGGTTTGTAGCTAACGGATACGATCTCGACGTCGCTTCTGCCGTTTGGCAAATTTAGCGCGACCTCGTCGCCCTCGCTCTTGCCGATTAGCTGTTTGGCTAGGGGCGAGTTAATCGAGATGAGTCCGCGCTCCAGGTTGCTCTCAGGCGTGCCCACGAGCGTATAGGTCCTTTCAAGCTCGGTTTCTACGTCCATAATGACGACCGTGGAGCCAAATTTTACCTTATCGTGCTCGTATTCGGCGGGGTCGATTACCTTAGCGCGGCTTACTATGTCGCTAAGCTCGGCTATACGGCTCTCGATAAACGCCTGTTTTTCGCGCGCGGCGTGGTATTCGGCGTTTTCTTTTAGGTCGCCGTGACTGCGCGCAATGTCGATCTCCTCGACGATATTCGGACGTTCGACGGTCTTTAAATTTTTTAGTTCGTTTGTGATTTTTTCATATCCAAAAAGCGTCATCGGTTCGGTCATTTTTCATCCTTTATTCGTTATTAAAATTTGCGCTACGCTGGCTGCAGAGCCGTGTTCTAGGTATTTTCGTAGCTTCTCGCAGCCTTTGATAAATTTCTCTTTATCGCAGCTCTCGTAGGCTTTTATTAGATTGCTTGGCATTACTTCCTCTTGCAGTAGCTCCTCGTGCAGCGCCGCTTCGCCCATAAAATCAAACATGATATTTGCAAGCCCGATGTGGCGCAGCTTCACAAACATCCGCGCTATCATTATGTCGATGGCTTTGGCTTTATAGGCTAGTACAAACGGCGTGCCCACGAGCGCAGCCTGCAGCGTCGCGGTACCCGAGCAGATAAAGGCAAACTCGCTTTGCAAAAGCGCGCGCGGAGCGTCCGTAACGACGCTAAAGCCGCTCACGTCGCCATAAATTTGCATATCGTTTGCCAAAAATGACGGTACGACGAGCATTTTTTCTTTGCCTTTTATCTGGCTCGCCACTTCGCGAAAAATCGGCATCAGACGCGAAATTTCGGCGCGGCGGGATCCGGGCATAAAAGCGATCTTACCGCTTTGCAAAAGCTCGTTTTTTCGTACTCGTAGTTCATCAAGCAGCGGGTGTCCGACGTAGCGCGAGCGATTGTAGTACATCCCGTCAAACGGCAAAATCGAAGCCAAATGATCGCAGTACGCCTCGACTTTCGCCACGCGTCCAGCCTTCCACGCCCACACCTGCGGCAAGATGTAGTAGGTCACGGGCGTTTTGATACCGGCCTCTTTGATCGCTTTAGCTAGCGGCAGGTTAAAGGCGGGACTATCGATGAGTAGCACGGCGTCGCACTCTGTAGCTAGGCGCGTCATCTCTTTTATCGCGCGTTTTGCCTTAAAATAAAGCGGTAAAACCTCCACGAAGCCCATCGCAGAAAACTCCGAGCTTCGCATAAAAGGTTCGCCGAATTTTTTGTCAAAAATGCCCTTTAGTTCGCACTTTGGCAGATGCTCTAAAACCTGCTCGAAGTGCAAATTTGCAGAGGCCTCCAAACAAGAGACGAGTAGCTTCACTGATTGCCCTCAAAGTCCTCAGCTAAGTTTGCAAGCTCTCTTGCGCGCTCCTTAGTCATCTGCAGGTAACAATCAGCGGCCGTTACGGCATAAAGCGTACCCATAGGCGGCACAAACGGACATTTAGCCTCTTTATAAGCCACCCATTTACGTTGGATATCTTTTAGTTTCTTTTTATTTTCGTCGTTTAGCACGCTCATGGCTTTTTTGTAATTTTGATTTAGGAGTTTATCTTGGATAGCAAATTCGGCGTCTATGCACTGTATCATGCCTGCAGTCGAGCTATCTTTTTGCATACACTCATCTACGCGCGCTTGCGATTCATCAAATTCCTCTTCCGAAGTTTCCTCGATGCTTGACGCAGGTTTTGCTTTGATCGCAAGTTCTTGCGCACCAAAAACGAGGCTCGCCGCAAACGCAGCAAAAATAAATTTTTTAAGCATATTTTACCCTTTAAATTTAACGGGAATTATCGCCTAAAACGGCTAAATAAACAATAAAATTTAAATTTATAAGAAAAATTCGGATTTTAAAATTTGAAAGATAAATGCGTAAATTTAAAAACCCAAAGCCCGTAGGCCTTGGGTTTTGGGGTTTATTTAAAATTTAGGTTCTTAACGTCTTCGTCGGCTTTTTTCATAGCTTCGGTAGGCGCTACGCCGATAGGATATTTATGTCCTAAAGAAGCAGGCGCAGGAACCGGAGTAGCTTCCTGGGTTAGCTTGATGCTGATGCCGTAAGGCGCAAGCTCGTTAACTAGCTCGGTTTGTCCTTGGCGAGCAAATTCTTTACATTGACCTAGGATCCTAGCCGACTCTTCGTCTCCGTGGAAGCCGTAGCTGTTTTCGCTAAATGCGAAGTCCCAGCGGATGTGAGTTTTGCGGTGCAAGTAAAGAGTCTTTTCAAGAGCCTTACTGATAGCTTCTTTTCTCTCTTTTTCATCGGCGATCGAAGCAAATTTCTCGTGCTTAGCTAGCTCGGCTCTAGCCGTTTTTATGTCTTGGATCAAAGAAAGTAGCGCATTTTCGCAGTTTCTTAGCTCGTAAGCGTGGCGATTTTGTACGAATGAAATTCTATCTTTTAGCACTTGTTCGCTTTGCGGGTGGCAAGTTTTGCAAGCCGCGTTTATATCGGCAAGCGGAGTTAAAATTTCATGTTCGGTAATCTTTTGAGCCCCGGCGCGTTTATACGGCATATGGCAGTCTGCACACGTTACGCCGCTTCTTCCGTGGATACCGGTTGAGCTTAGCTCAGCTTCTGAGTGCTGCATCTTGATGATTTTAGCGCCGGTATCTTTGTGGATGTAGTCAAATTTAAACCCGTCCTCTTTGGCTAACTGATCGTCATAGTATTGGTCGAAATTCTCGATCTTAAACGGCTCGTCTTTCTTCCAGAAATTCCAAGGGAAGGTTAAAACGGATTCTTTGCCTGCAGGATAGTATTCTACGTGGCACTGCATACAAACATAGCTTCTCATCTCTTGTCTGGTGGCCTTTATACCGCTTTTTGCGTCGGCTTGGTAGCCTCTAGCGACCATTGCGTTTACGAATGCGGGTCTTGTAACTCTTAGACTCATATCATCTGGCGAGTGGCAGTCTGCACAGGTGCTACCTAAGTGCGAGCCGTGGATACTCTCGCCGTGTTTAGCCGCGATCTTTTTCATGACGTCAAAATACGGAATAGAGTTCATCTTCGTCCACGCGGCTTTTCTCTTTTCGCCTTCCTCTTTAGGCATTACGTCGAAAAACGGCATAGGCTTAGTTGCAGCAGGCGTAGGATCGGCAGTTAGGTTATAATCGCCATCAACTTGAAGCGCGGTTAAATATCCGGTGTGGCAATTGACGCAATATCCTGGCTGACCCTTAAATGCAGGAAGCCCGTGAGCGTTTAGATACTCTTTATCGTTTCTTTTGGTCTCGATCTGATCTATCTGCGAATAGTAGTGGGTTCGCGGTTTGCTGTAATCCACGCCGAACGCATAGCCGTTCCAAAACACCGTAGCCGCAGGCCAGCGAATAATCTTGCTATAAGGTAAATCTCCGCCGAAAGCCGTTTCTATAAATTCGCTTCCTTTTGGATTTGCGTCGCTTTTATGCTCCATTTTTTTGTAAGCA
>NZ_CALHXD010000109.1 GCF_938040115.1 uncultured Campylobacter sp.
TTCAAATTCCGGCTCATAAGAGGTAAATCTAATCCGCAAATTTGCGCCCTTTAAATGAAAGTCGAAATTCGTTCGTTTAAAAATTTTGCCACTGGGCTCATGCCTATATCCTTCGTGCTCTATACTTGGCAGATAGCGGTAGATGTAGCCTTGGATGAGCTGGGGTAGCGCCTTTGATACTTTTAAATTTGCGCTCGGTAAACGTGAGATTATTGTGAGCATTTTTGTCCTTAAATTTAGTAAATTTTAGACGTAATTATAAAAAATCTCGCATTAAAAATCGGTTTTACGCGAAAATGCGGCGAAATTTCAAATTTTACCCGTCAAATTTGCTAAAATATCCGAAAAATCACGCAAGGAGAGCAAATGAAATACGATTTTGACGCACCAGTAGAGCGAGGCGGGACGTATTCGTCAAAGTGGAAAACAAGCAAAGACGAGCTGCCGATGTGGGTGGCGGATATGGATTTTAAGGTCGCGCCCGAAATCTTAGAAGCGCTGCAAAAGCGCCTGGATAACGGAGTTTTTGGTTACTCCTACGTGCCGCAGGAGTGGAATGAAGCCATCTGCTCGTGGTGGAGTAGGCGTCACGACGTCAAATTTGACCCGAGCTGGCTAATTTTTTGCACGGGAGTGATACCGATCATTAGCTCCGCCGTGCGCAAATTTACGAGCGTAGGCGATAAAATCGTGATCCAAAGCCCCGTATATCACGTCTTTTACCGCAGCATCGAAAACAACGGCAGGGTCGCGCTCGCAAACGAGCTAGCCTACGACGGGCGCGGCTACGATATCGATTTCGAGGGCCTCGAAGAAAAGCTCGCCGATCCGCTAACGACGATGTTTATCCTTTGCAACCCGCACAATCCCGTCGGTAAAATTTGGAGCGAGGAAAAGCTAGCCAAAATCGGCGAACTATGCGCTAAACACGGCGTTTTGGTGATCTCTGACGAGATACACTGCGACATCACGAGCCCCGGCAAAAGCTACGTGCCGTTTATCCGCGCGAGCGAGACTTGCAAAAACATCTCGATCACCTGCGTTTCGCCGACCAAAGCCTTTAACATCGCCGGCTTGCAAAGCTCCGCCGCCGTAGTGCCAAACCCAAAACTGCGCGCCAAAATGGCAAAAGCCATCAACGACGACGAGGTCGGCGAGGGCAACGCATTTTCTTGTATCGCGGCGATCGCGGCGTTTGAGCGGGGCAAAGCGTGGCTCGAGCAGATGCGCGAATACGTAGAACAAAACCGCAAAATCGTGAGCGACTTTTTGCAAAAAGAACTACCGCAGATCAAGCTTGTGGAGCAGGACGCCACGTATCTGCTCTGGCTTGACTGCCGCGAAATTTGCGACGACGCGAGCGATTTTCATAAATTTTTACGCCAAAAAGCGGGTCTTTGGCTAAACGACGGCAACACGTACAGAGGCGCTGAGAAGTGCTTTCTACGCCTTAATATCGCCACGCAAAGATCGCGCGTGCTGGAGGGGCTAAAACGCCTAAAATCAGGCGCTCTGGCCTATGCGAAAAGTAGGGAATAATATATTTACGAAAAATTGGGATAAAATTTAGACCTTTTTGGTATGATTTGCGCGTCCGACAAGAAAACCTCCTTTTTGTAACGGCGCCTCGGCTCCCCCTGCCGAGGCGTTTTTGTCTTATTCATTAAGCTTTTTTAGTTATAATCCTTCTCATAAATTTACTCCGCCTAGCTCAAATTTAAGCAAATTTAGCGTTTCAGGCGAAAGGACGAAAATGCTAACTCACATAGACGAAAACAACCGCCCCAAAATGGTCGACGTAAGCGACAAGGGCGTAACTACGCGCATAGCCGTAGCAAGCGGCATCATAAAAATGTCGCGCGAGGCCTTTGACGCGATCAAAAACAACACCGGCAAAAAAGGCCCCGTTCTGCAAACCGCCGTCGTGGCCTCGGTAATGGGCGCGAAAAAGACGAGCGAACTCATCCCGATGTGCCATCCGCTGCTAATCAGCAGCATAAACTGCGACATCGAGGAGCTAACCGAAATCTGCGCCTACAAGCTAACCGTTAGCGTCAAGATAGACGGCAAAACGGGCGTAGAGATGGAGGCGCTAACAGGCGTTAGCGTCGGGCTACTAACGATCTACGATATGATAAAAGCGATAGATAAAACCATGCAGATAACAGATATCGCGCTAGAAAGCAAGAGCGGAGGAAAAAGTGGCGACTACGTGCGATCTAAATAAAGAACCTGAAATCTCATACCCAAATTTTTGGGAATACAAAATCATCGTACTTGAAAACGAAAACGCCGAAGCTATCGCGCAGGGCGTCGTAGGCGAGAGGCAACACAAGATAACGCCGTCAAAATCGAGCAAAGAGAGCAAATACAAAAGCTACAATCTAAGCGTTTTGGTTAATTCTAACGAGGAGCGATTAGAGATATTTTCCGCGCTAAGACGCGTTTGCAAATACGTACTATAAGGACTTTCATGCAAAATTTAGTCTTCATCCAAACCATAAAAGAGAACAAAAACGACCCGCAAATTTCCGTTTTGATCAGGGAATTTGCGCTAAGCGAGTTTAGAAAAAGCGTCAAAGGCGCAAAAGGCAGCGACGCAAACGCGGCTTTGGCTAAAGAATTTGAGCAAATTTGCGAGGCGCTAAAAAGCGAGGATCTGCTAAACCGCCAAAACGTCGCCAACCTCATCCAAAGCGCGGGCGACGCGCTAAGCGAAGCAAAAGAGCAGTATATCCACCGCCTAATCTACGAAAAAGAGCAGATCGAGCGGCAAATTTACGCGCAAAAAGACGAGATCAAAAACGACGTTCGCGCGCTGCTTGAAAATATGGAAAATTTCATCAAAAACAGCGACCTGGCGGATAAGGACGAAATTTTAACCGCGATAGACGAAAAAATGCTCTGCGAGCTACAAATGCTGGGAATCCTAAAAGAAACCACCGAGGCGGCGTTTCTAACCGCGATCGAAAAGGACGACGACGTGAAAGATACGGTGGAGCAAATCGCCAAAAACGTCGTGCTTAGCGCGATAAACGAGGGCGAAGCGAGCAAAGAGCGCATCCTGGAGATCGCAAGGACGGTCTGCGAGGCGGCGTGCGAGATAGCCGACGTCGATCAGGCCTTTGCCAAAGAGCTAATAAGCGGCGCGATCGGAGGCGTAAAAGAGGCGCTTAGCAAAAGGACGGAGAAGTTTATCGAGGAGATCAAATTTGTTCCGGACGGCCAGACGCTGCTAGGTGAAGCTAGAGAATTTGTAAGACTAGAGGAGAGATTTGTAGCGATGCTGCGTGATATGGCGCGCTCAGAGGAGCCGTCTGCTGCAGTGATAAACGAAATCCTAGACGAGTCCATAGATAGCTACTTCGCCAAATTTAAGCGCCTGCAAAACGACGTTTCGCGCCAGATCGAGCTTCAGCTAGAGGAGCTAAAATTTAACGAAAATATCGATAAATTCGCTAGCCTTGCGGGAGCCAAATTTGAGGAGCTAAAGCGCGAAGTAACTCAAGCCGGCGATAAACTTAAAGAAAATTTTAACGCCAAAGAACGCATAGAAGCGCTCAAAAAAGATATCGGCGACTTTGAAAAACGAACGCAGGAGAAGCTAAGCGCGATAAATGCGAGCGAGATCGGCGAAAATCTCAAATCAAAATCAAAAGAACTAGGCGAGAAGCTCTACAAATCCGCCGAAAATCTCATAAAAACCGCCAAAGAAAAGATCGGCAAAAAAGATGATGAGAAAAAGGACGAGTGAGCTAAATTTGGGCGCATATGCTTAAATTTGCGCTCAAATTTGACTCCGCCAAAACGCCGCGAAAGTCAAATTTAACCCCAAAGGATCAAAAATGAGCATAACGTTTTTCGTTAAAAATAAAAAGAAGTTTCTAGTCGGCCTTGCGCCAGTGATGAGCGTGGAGGAGGCGCTGCGACTGGTGCCGAATTTATCGCAGTTTAACGCTGACGAGGACGACGAGGGGTTTGACGCCGAGGGCTTTTACGGCGCAAAGCTTGATGAGTTTGACTGCCTAGTTGCCGGCACGGACAGGCTTAGCGGACGCGGCTTTGAGATCGGATACGAGGACGGCGCCTATAACGTCCGCGTCGGCACGCCAAGTACCCGCACGGACTGGAAAATCGCTCTAGAGTACTTAAAAAACCTAGCCCTAAAAATGGACGGCGAAATCGTGAGCGAGGACGGGGAGAAATTTAGCGCACAAAATATCGAAAGCTTTAACTATGAGCCCGATATACGCGCGGGGCTAGAGGCGATAGAGCAAAATTTGCAAAAAGAGGCGCAAATCAGCACTATTTACGGCACGCGAAACGAAGTGTCGTTTGACAAAAAGATCATATCTCGCATACTTGGCGCGAAGGATCCAGCGGGCGAATTTAGCAAATTCGTAACCGATATCCAAAATTTGGATGCGTATTTTGCAAATCAGATGTTTTTCCGCAGGAACGATAGCGGCGAGATCATCGGGCAGTACGTCCTGTCGCAAGACGTCGTTACTGTGCTGCCGTATGAACCTAGCGTGGAGTATAAAAATTTGCAAATGCTGGGCGATGAGAAAGTCGCGCGCTGGTCGGTCGCGATATTTGGCGGAGAGGGCGACGATGAGGAAAAATACGGGATCCTAGCGACGCTGAAATATGAAAATTTCATCCAAAATTTGCCAAAAGAAAAGTACAAATTTATCGACGCGAAAAATATCGTCGTAAGCGCGTTTAGCAAGGCAGAATTTGACGCGCTAATCGCAAAATGCGGCGAAGAGGGGCTGGCGGACTAAGCGGCTTGCTTGGCAATAAATCGTTGCCGCCGTGCAGTAAATTTAACGGCATAGTTAAATTTATGGCCGAAATTTACCCGCCTTTTTGCTCCGAAATGAAGCCAAATTTGACGCAAGGTAGATTAAATTTAGCCGCAAATTTAACCCCGATCTCAAAATATTGACTTGCACCGTACCTTTGGATAAAATCGGGCGCAAAAATCAAAAGAGATCAAAAATGCGAAAAATTTTCCTGCCGCTTTTATGCGCTTTCCTGCTAGGCGGATGCACTACGTACGGCGTCGGCCCCTCTAATATATTTCTAGAAAACAAAGAGCTAACTCAGCTAAAAGGCCGCCATATCCTAGATATGGAAAAATACTCCGGCGGCTGGTCGCATATCGAGATAGGTGTGCTTTCGAACAAATTTTATATGCAGCACGAACCGCGCGAAGTGCTATCGGTAGAAAGATCGTGCAACTTCTGGGGCTGCAGCGTAACGGGTGTGAACTACAGCACCTACGGCTTTGTTTACTTTACTACCGACAAAGACGGCTATATCACGGACTACACCGAGGACGGCGACGCGATAAGGAGCGTCAAGCATAAATTTAAAGACCTGCTAGTACTGGAGAACTAAGATGAAAAAGACGGTAATAACATTATGCGCGTTTGCGATCACCGCGGCGTTTGGGCTCTCTAACGAGGATTACGATAAATTTATAGCGCTAGACGATAGCGGGAAATATAAAGAAGCGTTGGCATTTATCAAGCCAAAGGCCGATAGCGGCGACGCTAGAGCTGTCACGCTCGTAGGCTACCTATACGAGGTGAGGATGTCTAACATCGGCGAAGGCGTAAAGTGGTACAAAAAAGCCATGGGACTAAACGATTCGCTCGCTCACTCGAATATGGCGCGGATCTACTACCGCATGACCGACTATAAGCTAGCCGCGCAGACCCTTGAAAAGGCAAGCAAACTAGGCGACACTGGCGCGGACGCAATGCTAGGAAATATGTATCTAAACGGAATACACTTTAAAAAAGACTATAAAAAAGCGCTCGTCTACATCCAAAAAGCTGTTGCAGATGACGATCCTCAGGCTCTAACCGATCTAGCTATATGCTACGAGAACAGCTACGGCGTCGCAAGGGATATGGATAAAGCCATAGAGTTTTACAAGCGCGGAGCGGCCCAAGGTAACGAATACGCCAAAAGAGCGCTAGAGAGGCTGCAGTAGCCAGTGCGCGGCTGCCTGAGTTGTGACGATACCGACTTTATCCGTCTGGTAGCGGCGACTCGGGCTATCCGGGAGAATAAATTTAGGCTCGCTTGAGCTCAAATTTAGTTTTTAGTAAACCGGTCGATACTGGCGATCGGTTTACCGACTTTGCCTCTACCAAATCACTCAAATTTGGTTAAATTTAAAACCCAAGCCGAGTCAAATTTAATAGATAAAAAGCCCCGCGTCTTTTTCTTCGCCGACCTTGTCCGTTTTCACCCATGCCGCGATATAGATGAAAAACGAAGCCACGAGCAAAAAGAAACCAAATACCGCCAAAACACCGCTCGCCCACAGCAGCTCGCCCGCAAAAAACGTGCAAACGTAGACGCGAAAAAGCCCGTTTCTAGTTAGTCTCGCAAGCTCGAAAAAGACCTTTCCCCACACGAACGCGACGTAGCCAAGTAGCAGTAGCGCGATGACGGCCACTAGCTTAGCGAGCGGATGAGCCGCGTCCGCCATATAGGACGCCAGCGTCGCCGTGACGTGAGCGACGAACATCACGATCATCGCCTTGCCGTAGTTTACGTGCAGATCCTCGCTGTGAGCGAGCCCGGCGACTCCGCCTAGCGCCGCATAGGTTAGCAGCGCGGCCGATATGACGGCGAGGTTATCCGCGATCTGTAGCGCCAGTCCCCCGTAGCTAGCGATAAAGTACGCGTAGATCTTGATCACGGCCGGCACTATGCCCGATGCGATACCCAGTATCCTAGCCTGCTCAAACGCCGCACTCTCTTTTAGCACAGCCTCCGTCTCCTCGCTTCTGACGTCTTTCGTCGCGCGCTTTTCGCCCTCATCTGCGATCAAAAATACATCTCTCGCAAACGCCCCGTCAGGCCGAAACGCCGCTCGCTCGCCGCCGCTAGGCCGCCCAGAGCGCACGTCCTCGAAGCTAAATTTATAGTATTTGCCGTCATCGCCGATTATCGTCGTTTCGTTTATCGCTACGCCCTTCACCAACTCTCCTTTTTTGCGTTTTTGCCGCCCTGTTTTAGATTGGCCCGCTTGCTTGCGTTTTTGGGGTGCAGGTTATGCCGCACGTCAAATTTGACGCCACGCTCCCTAGTCCAGCCAAATTTTACGGTTTAGCCGCAGCTCCTCGACGATACGCAAAAAGCCGCCGATCTCGTCTTTGTAAAATCTATTCGCCCCCTTGCCCACGAGCGGACGGCGCAGATCAGGCTCGAAGTTATCGCGCCCCGTGCGGATCGCCATGCAGATTTTATCGCCTATTAGCACGATGTTTATGGGGCGGTGAAATCTCGTTTTTAGCAGTTTTAGATTTTCCATCAGGCTAGGCGTGAGCGCATATCTAGCCTCGATCTGATCGGTCGTATAGACGCGAAATAGCCGCTCAAACTCCGCGTCGTCCATCCTCGCGCGCTTGCCGCCGTAGTCCTTAAAATCATCCGTCCCGCTGCAAATTTGCGTAACACCCTTTAGCCGTTTAGGAAAATCCGCGACAAACAAAATCCCTGCAAAAAGCACTCTATGCGTCTTGTTTCCGTGTAGATCCTCTTTGATGCTTATCGCCTCTACGTCGCTAAATTTTATCCGCACGCCCTCTATCTGCCCGAAAATCAGGTCGTTGCCCGAGTATTTGTCGATGTCGAAATCATAAATCATATAAAGATAATCGCTCTCTACGTAGTCGCCCGGATAATACGCGAGACCGCAGTCCTCCACGATGCTCCTCACGACCTTTCGCTTAAATTTAAACGTAAAGCTATCGGTAAAAATACTCTCGAAAAAATAGTACATCGCAGCCCCGCAGACCACAAACGCGCCAGCGCTAAGGGCGGTGTTTTGCGCGGCTAGATATAGTAGCCAAGCCACTGCAGCGGCAGCGAAGACGCAGGTGAGCTTTAGCCTAAAAAGCGAGCGTAAAACCTTTTGCCGCTCAAGCTCTAGCAAGACCAGATCGTCCATTTTTGCTCCTGTTTTTAATCTAACGCCGTTTTTGCAAATTTGGCTATTTTACGAGCTTTCGTCTTTAAATTTGCGTTTTAAACCGCTTAAATTTAAGCTCTTTTTTGCGGGCCGCGGCGCTCAAATTTGGACCAAATTTACCGCTCAAATTTATCGCCCGCGCCGCTTTTATTTTTAAATTTAGCGAGTCGACAAAGCCCGCTTGTATTTTTGGAGCGCAGTTAAAGCGCTCGAATTTAACTTCAAATTTGACGAAGTGAGCGCAAATTTAGCGGTTAAAAAGCTCATGCACATCGTGCGGATCGTCTTGCCCCTTAGGCACCTCGAAAAATGCGGCCTTGCTAAACCTCGCCCAGCTAGCGACGATGTTTGAAGGAAACATCTCCACGGCGTTGTTGTAATCGGTCACGGCGGCGTTGTAGGCGCGGCGCGCGGCGGAGATCTGCTCCTCGATATCATTTATCGTTTTTTGTAGGTGCATTACGTTTTCATTTGCTTTTAGTTCAGGATAATTCTCCACGACGACGTTTAACTTTGAGATTAGATTTGACAGCTCGCCGTTTAGCGCAAATCTCTGCTCGTCGCCCGCTGCCTTTTGGATACCGCTTCTAAGCGCGGAGATGTTTTCCAGCAGCTCGCGCTCGTGCGTGATGTACTGCTTGACGGTGGCGACGAGGTTTGGGATGAGGTCAAAGCGCCTTTTTAGCTGCGTATCGACGCCTGATCTGATGTTTGAGACTTGGTTGCGCTTGCCGACTAGCGAGTTGTAGACTGAGATGACGATGAGCGCGAGAACGGCGATAATGCCTAGGACGATGTACATTTTACTCCTTTGATTTAACTTTTGTTTTGATTATATCAAAAAGCTGCTGAAACCGGAAAATTATACTCGTTTTTGCCGCGCTAGATGCTAGGTCGCTCGGGGTTTGCTACCAAAATGCTAAATTTCGCTTGCCCTTGCAAAAGCCGCTTTGCGAGCAAATCTCGGATAAAAGGGCTAATTGCCGTAAAATAAAGACTTGCGGCCGATTTTTGCGCTTAAATTTAGGCTTAAAAACGCAAAATACGCTTTTGGATAAACCGTTTGTGCACTTTGCGTTACGGGCGAATTGAGTCTTATTTTTAAACAAAAATCAAAGCAGATATGCGCAGACAAAAACGACTCGGCGCAAGGTCATGCCGGGCAGCGGCGATAGGCGGGTAAAATCTAGCCTATAAATTTTCGCCTACACGGGCGACATAGCCCTTTGCCGCGATAAATTCGTATCTTTTTGAGGGTGATTTTACGCGAGCTAACGGCTAAATCATCGCAAATTTTGCGTCGTTTAAGCCGCAAGAGCAAAAATAGCGTTTCTAAACACGCCAAAAGGAGCACGAACCCCACTTTCTCGCGGTTTTAGAGTTTTAAGCCGCAAGAGCAAAACTGGCTTTAAACAGCAAATCGCCGAGCCGCCAAATCCACCCCGCGCGTTTTGCGTTTAGGCAAGGAAATTACCGCTCGCGCCTTATGCAAAATTTAGCTATTTTGCCGATTTTGCCGGCTGCAAGTAGGCAAATTTACGCTTACTAGAAAGCCAAGAAGGCAAAAGCGCGGATTTGCGCCGCGCACAAACGGCAAATTTGCGACTTTGCGCCGTAAGGCAAAAACCAAAACTAGCCAAAAGACGCAAATTTAGGGCGCGTATAAAAACTAAACCAGAGCGCTTTAGCCTTTTAAAGCTCGCAAAGTTTGCCGCAAACCCGCTTTTACCGCGTCTTGCGCGATAAATTGCGGGATAAATCCCGGCAACTCACCACTTCATACCCGCTTCCAGCCAAAAGTTGCGGCCAAGGCCGTACTCGTAGTAGCTACCTTCGTTTGAGGCGATAAATTTTTTGTTTAAAAGATTATTTATGTCAAGATTTACAAACGCTCGAAAATCGCCGGCCAGCCGCCTTTCGTAACCTATACGCATATCCCAAGTTGCGTATGCGGGTAGCTTTTGGCGCTCGTAGACGTACATCCCGCGCGCCCTATTCCAGCCGCCTAGTAGCGCGTCCGTTTTGCTCGTATAGTTTATGAAATTTGAAACGCTAAAGCCGCTAAATTTAGCCGAGTGGCGAAATTTGGCGGTAAAAGGCACATGGTAATCAACGACAGGTAGTTCGCTTTTTTTGATGATTTTACCGTTATACGAGACGTCGTCATTCATCTCGTCGTCTTCGTAATCCATAAAGCTCCTGCTTTGCTTAGTAAAGCTTAGCGAGCCTTCAAAATCGTTTTTTACGCCCCAAATTTCGATCGGAGCGATGTTTGCCGCGCTTAAGGTTACGATGTCGCGCTTGCTTTGCCCCTCGTTGGTAAATATAGAATATCCGTTTCCGTAGCCTGCTAGCGGCTCTCTTACGTATTTCATCGCTACTTCGTCGCGGCCTTGGCGTCTTACGTATTTGAGATTTAGCCTCGCGTTGCCGACGTCGCCGCGATAATACGCGCTAAATTCGTCGTCGTAAGGCGTCTTTAGCCCTCTGATCGGGTAACGGTCGCTATCGTAATCGCCGCACACGTAGGGTGCGCCGTATGAACCTCTAGTGCAAGTTTTACTCATTTTATAGATGCCGTTATACATCTTGTACGCGAAAAAATTTCGTCCGTAGTAGCGGTTTAACCCGAGTCCTACAAAATTTTTATCCGCGAATTCATACTCGGCTAGCAACCTCGGGGCCAAATTTACGTCGTTATTATCGCCGTTTCGCTCGATGCGAAGTCCGGGGCGAAATTTAAACGCGCCAAACCTCATCTCGTCTTCGAGATAAAGGGCGAGATTGGTTTGCGTAGCCTTGGTTTTTACGGCGTAGTAGTAGATTTTTTTCGATAGATATTGACCGACCGCGCCCTGGGATGCGAAGCTATCGTCTATGACGCAAGTTTTATCCCCCGGCTCGCACGCGCCCGTTAGCGACTTTGGGATGCTGTTGTGAACGTAGGTTTTGGGTATCTCGTAACCGCCGATTTGCCTAGTTAGCTCAAAGCCCGATTTTATCAGATGCACCGCGCTAAAAGCGTCAAATTCTTTCATGCTCGCATCAAATTTATACGAGAGAGTATTCTGCTTTTGGGTAAAGTCGTTATACCCGCCGATGCCCGCACTCCCGCTCGTACTCCAGTTTTTGACGTTTGAGGATTTGTAGGTATAATACTCGGTATCATGCTCATAGTCGCGGCTGTTTTGCGAGGCGGAGTAGCTAAGCGTCTGCTCTAAAAATACCCCCTCAAGATCGGCCTGCGCCTCGAGAGTCGCGACGTAACCGCCGTATTTTAGCGTGAGCTGAGAGTCTAGGTAGCGCTTGGCGGAGGTGTAGTTATCTAGCCTAGAGTACAAAAAGCTCGGCTTTAGCGTAAATTTATCGCTCACGCCCCAAACGCCTTTTACGAAAAGATTATCATTAGTCTGCCTGTCGTTTGGAAACGAGTATAAATTTTGATTTATCTGTTTTTTGTTGTAGTGGTTTTCTATGACGGAGCGGTGCCTCGAGTAGTCTAGCAAAAGGCCGAAATTCTGCGTCAAATACCCCTCGGCGCCGACTCTATACCTGCGCTTTTTAAAGTCGCTCATATCGGCTAGATCGCCGTCGTCGTATCTTTGCTCGGCGGAGGCGTCTTTATAAATTTTGCTCCAATCCCCGCCCGTATAAGAGTAGCTAAGCACGCCGTGAAAGCCGCTTTTGGGGTCTCTGGTTTTAGCGTTTACGGCGCCTCCTTGAAAGCCGCCGTATCTAGCCGAGACCGCGCTATCTAGCACCTCGACGCTACCTAGCAGATCCGTATCTACGCTCATGGCTTGCGAGCCTATCGTGCTATCGCTCCAGATGTTGTTGTGGTTATTCCGCGTGCGTTTTTTAGGGTCTAGGTCGTTATTTATGCTCGCGCCGTCTAGGGTAAAGTTATTTTGATAGTAGCTCGCGCCGTTTATGCTGATATCTTGCGGAGCCAGCTCGCCCGCGCGCACGCTTTTGGCGTTTTTCGCGCTAAAGGCGACGTTTGGATTGCCTTTTAAAAGATCGGTTATGCCGTGATTTTTAGACGTTATCAGATCCATATCCGCGCGCGTTAGTTTTCCGGGTTCTTTCGTAGCGTTGGCGTCGGCGCTGACCTCGACTTTATCTAGCACGACCTCCGAGGCGTTTAGCGTACTTAAATTTAACGCCTTTAAAGCGGTTAAATTTAAAAAGCCCTGATGAGCGTCGCGACTCGCGGTCCAATGCGAAAGCGGCAAATTTAACGCCGCGGCCGCTACCAAAAGGCTAGCCGTTTTTTTCATAATTATCCTTAGTTAAATTTATTCGTCGGCTTTGGACGTTTGCGTCAAAACCGCGCATTTTAGGCGGCGATAAATTTTACTCGCCTTACGTTTTAGCTTTAAAAAGTCGCTAAATTCGGCTAAATTTATGCCGCAAAATTTGTAAAAAGGCGGCTATTTGCGGTTCATCTTCGCAGCGATTGGGCTTTGTTTTTTAAACGCGCTTTAAACCGCAAATTTAAACAAAAAACGCCTAAATTTAGTCGCCGTCTAAAAAGCTACGCAAAGCCACTTTTGCTAAGCTCTAAAGGCGCTTTTGCTAAAAATATAAAAACCGCGCTAAGAGCTAAATTTGTCCCGCGCAGGCGTTATTTTTCAGATTTTAAAACCGCCTGATAGCCTTGTTTTTTGAGCGCCTCTACGACCGTATTTTCGGCAAAGTCGTCCTCTACGACGATATCGGCCGTTTTAGCTTCCAAATTTACATCAAATTTCTTAACGCCCTTAAGCGTATTTAGCGTCTGCGTGATGACTTCGTAGCAGCTCACGCAGGCCATGTTTGGGATCTCGTAAACTAAAGTCTTGTCCGCAAATGCCGCCGTGCAAAGCACCAGCGCTAGAGCTAGCTTTTTCATTCTTTGATACCGACTTTGTATTTTTTGGCTTGGATCGCGTGCACGATGTCCATCACGTTTACGCCGCTATCTGCGGTGATGTTTACGTCCTTGCTTTTTAGATCAAAGCTCACTGCGGTGACGCCCTTGACGCCTTTTGCGGCATCTTCGATTTTCTTGGCGCAACCGCCGCAGTTCATGTTAGGTACGTTTAGTTCGTAGGTTTGCTCTGCAAAAACAGCGCCGCAAATCGCCGCTAAAAGTAAAATCTTCTTCATCATCGCTCCTTGAAAATAATATTTGATATGAAATTGTATCACTATATTTCTTATATATTTATTATTTTCTATTTATATTAAAATGTAATATAATTTACTTTTTTCTTATATTTAAAACTAAAATTTGACATCAAATTTGAGCAGATTTAAAGCGGGGGTAAAAATATTGCGGGGAAATTAAGAGGGGAATTTAGCCCACAAAAAGCGTAAATTTGCAGGCTAAATTTATAAAATTTATTCTTTGGTTTTTGCCATTCTGCGGCGCATAGTAGGATCTAGATAGCGTTTGCGTACGCGTATGTTTGTCGGCGTGACTTCGACCAGCTCGTCCTCCTCGATCCACTCCAAAGCGCGCTCAAGGCTTAGTTTTCTAGGCGGTACGAGCTTGATAGCGT
>NZ_CALHXD010000110.1 GCF_938040115.1 uncultured Campylobacter sp.
GCGGGCGGAGTTTATGATTTTGCCTTTGAGGTGTACGGGGTAAAGCAAGACTACGGCAAGGCGATGAAATTTTATAAAAAGGGCTGCGATAAGGGAAACTACAGATCGTGCAATAATCTGGGCTTTATGTACGAAAATGAAAAAGGCGTAAAGAGGGACTACAAAAAAGCGTTTGAGTTATATACTAAGTCTTGCGACATCGGATTGTCTATCGCCAAAGCACTTATTAACATTAGGCAAAAAACCGTAATTTTTTTCATAATATCCGCCTTTCAAATAAAAATTTAACGCATTCTATACCCCCCACCCCTTAAAAAATCGTTAAATTTACCCTTGTTTTTTGACGTCAAATTTTAACTATCTTCCTCTTTACAAGGAAACTTTGCTATAATTTTCCAAATTTAAAAGGCAAAAAATGCAAATCCTAAACGCACTTTATCAAAACCCGCCCAAAAATATCAAATTTATAAATAGAAAATTTGAGATCACAGCACCAAAAACGCTGATAAAAGGCGGTATAGGAAGCGGCAAAACCTCGCTTATCGCTGGCTTTTTGTCGGCATTTGATAGCAAAGAGTTTTTGTACGTAAATTTAGGCGACCTTCGCATAGATGCGGATGAGATTTTGTCAAATTTGCCCGAGTTTTTACACCAAAATCCGCAGATAAAAATTCTAGCGATCGATGATTTTGAGCAGAGATTTCAGGAAAAATTTGAGCCGATTTTGCAGCTAAATTTATCAAATTTTATCCTAGCCTCGCGATTTAAAGATGCAAATTTAAGCGGCTTTAGCGAGCTAAATTTGGATTTTTTAGACTACGAGGAATTTATCGCCTTTTTTTCGAAAAAGATCGATCCAGAGACGCTTTTTAGCCACTTTTTGCTTCACGGCAGGAGTCCGGCATCAGCCTTTGGCGACGCCGAAAACGTCGCGGCAAATCTACAAACCGCGCTAAAATCGTCTCTATCCGCCACGCAGCTGGCCGTACTAAAAGAGTGTGCGAAGACTCAGGCGCAAAATGTGAGCGTTTTTGAGATTTTTAGCACGCTAAAATCCGCCCGCAAAATCTCAAAAGACAGTGTTTACGGCGCGCTTAGCGAGCTGGAAAACATGAGCGCGGTTAGCCTAGTGGAAAAATTTAACGAGCCAAACGCCGCAAAAAGGCTTTATTTTAACGACTTTGCGTTTAAAAGTGCGCTAAGCATAAAAAAGGACTTCGCTAAAAATTTTAACAATACGGTTTTTTGCGAGCTGGCCAAATTCAACGAACGGATTTTTTACACCAAGGAGCTTGATTTTTTCCTGCCAAAAAGGAAACTTGCTATCATTTGCTCGCCGTTTAGCGATGCGGATTTGGTCTTTTTAAAATTTAAAAAACTGCACGCAAATTTAAAAAATTTAGGTATAAATAGGCTACAAGCAATCAGCGTGGCAAACTCGGGCGAGACGAGCGTAGAGGGCATAAAATGCGAGGTCGCGCCGTTTTCGCGCTGGGCACTGGGTATATAAGGAGCGGTTATGAGAGCGGTTACGGCAATATTTTTAGCCTGCGTTTTGGCGCTAGGCTACGAGATCAAACACGAAAACGAGGGCAAAATTTATAAATTTGCAGGCGAGGCGGACGGGAGCAAATTTGAGCTCTACATCAGCGAGCTTGAGGCCGAGTTTGAAAATTTTAGCGACAAGGGCGTCGTTTCACCGCCTAAATTTCAAGGGCACGCCTTTTTCGAGGGCGCCAGATACGACTTTAGTAAGGGCAGCATCGAAAAATCGGGCGCCGATATAACTGCCGTAAATGCGGTCACCGAGTGGCTAAATCTAAGCGTGAAAGCGGATAGCGGCGAACTAACGGGCAAACTAGCGATCAGAGGCAAGGCGCGAAAAGTCGTGCTAAAACAGGTCGCGAGCTATGATTTTGCCGCGCTAGGGCTGCAAGAGATCGGGCGAGACGGGGCGCGATTTGAAGCCGTAGCGAGTGACTTTTACTCCTCCAAATTTGCTCAAAATATCAAAAAATTCCTCGCCGCAAAGCTTGAAAATTTTAAATCGACATGGCTCAAAGACCCATCAAAAAACATCGCAAACGCGCTAAATAACCTCGAGTATCAAAACGGCAAAATAAGAAGCGTCTGCGAACTCGGCGCGAGCGGGAAAATCTGCAAAACCGTCTGGCTAAAAAAACTAAAAAAGATAAATTTGAGCGACGTTTTTAAGGATTTAGACGATGCAAATTTAACTGCGATCTTTGCAAAAGAAAAGATAGCTCCGAGCGAAAATTTTACGCTCTCGCCAAGCGGGATTACGTTTTTTGACGGCGCGACCGGCGGCAAAAACAGCGAGATCTCGCTACCGCTTGAGCCTATCAAAGAGCATTTAAAGCAAAATTTTGGGCTGTTTTAGGCAAATTTTCCGCCAGAAAAGGAAACTTTGAAACATGCAAGACAAAATTTGATAGCTTAAATTTTGCAAAATTTATTTGAAAGCGTAGCGATGAAAAACAAATCTAACGCCCAAATCTGCGGTATCGACGAGGCGGGACGCGGCGCGCTAGCTGGGCCTTTGGCGGTAGCCGCATGCGTGCTAAAGCGCGAGATAGCTGGACTAAACGACTCTAAAAAACTGACGGCAAAGCGGCGAGAGGAGCTGTTTGGCCAGATTGCCAAAAACTCGGAATTTCTCATCGCGTATTTTTCAAACGAACAAATCGACGAACTGGGCCTTAGCGAGTGCCTCAGACGCGCACTGCGGCTGTTTAAGGCGCATTTTGCGGGCTGCGAGCTGCTCTACGACGGCAACGCAAACTACGGCACCGGCATAAAAACGATGATAAAAGCCGATGGCAAAGTGGCACAGGTAAGCGCGGCCAGCATCCTAGCTAAGGTAAGCCGCGACGCGCTGATGACGGCGTGGGACGGCGTGCATACGGGCTACGGATACGCCGCACACAAAGGCTACGGCACGAAGGTACATCTGAATGCGGTAGCAAAACTAGGCGACTCGCCGCTGCAAAGACACAGCTTTCGCATAAAAAGCTTTGAGTGTGGGTTGTTTGACGAGCAAATTTGACTTTGTGTAGCCTTGTTTTCGTAAAATAGATTGAACATTTGCGCGACGATAAATTATACGATTTTTTCATATAAACATCAAAAAACTAAAACTAGAATGTCTTTAAATTTAACTGTTTTATCGGCGACCTTACGAGTGACCGAATTATGCGATACGGCCTAGTTGCCGAATTTGATTTTACAAGAAAACAAGAGTAAATTTGATATTTACGCACGCTTATCGCAATGCCGTTGACCTCAGGGCGACCACCGCTTGGCGTAGCGGTAAAACTCTAAATTTTAGTTAAAAATCCCGCAAATTTAAACGCAAAAATGAAGCAAATTTGGCTTATTTTGCGTTGGATATTTTAAAAGCTGTGAAACTCCTCATAAACACAAAAAGCCGACTCGTTCGTGTAAAAATATCGTGCTAAGACTTAGATTTTCGCGCTTTGTAGTCTGTTTGAGGTGTGCTGTTTGGCGAGTTCCTTTTGAAGATATATTTTTTTGCCATTAGGGTTAAAGAGTCTAAATTTACGAGCTCCTAGCCCCTCGCTGTGCCCTATTTTTCTATGATTTCTTGCATAAATTTTAGATATTTTACGGTGCCTGCGAGCAAATTTTCTAAGCTACCGTGTGAGATATTTTTTATATCAAATGCGTCCGTTACGCCGTTTTTTGCCGTTTGTATTATAAATATAAATTTGGCAAACATCTTTGTCATACACAGCGTCCGTTTCCTCAGCTTCGTTTGGGACACGGTTTATCTTGGAGTTAGCCGTAAATTTTCTTTAAATTCGCAAGATTTGCGCTCAAATTTAAAAGTAGCATATCGGCTGTTACGAGCCTTGCCATCGCGGTGGCTACGACGCTGCCGCGCACTCCGATACACGGATCGTGTCGTCCGCGCAGCTCGCAGATGACGTCCTCGCCGCGCACGTTTTGCGTCGCCTGAGATAAAAATATCGACGGAGTCGGCTTAAAATGCGTTTTTATCACGACCTCTTGTCCGCTCGTCATGCCGCCCAGCGTCCCGCCCGCGTGATTTGAGGCAAAACCGAATTTTTCGTTTGAATTTGAGCCGCGGCAAGCCTCGCCGTCTGCCTCGCTTTTGCATTCGCCAAATTTGCCACCGTTTAAATTTGACCGCTGCTTCGCACCGTCAAGAGCAGGGTTATCCGCGCTCAAATTTACGCCGCGAGCCGAGTCGGTCAAATTTACGCCCGCATACGCCGTACTCATCGAGTCGTTATTTTTGCTGCCGCGCATTTTGCTCGCGTTTACGCCCTCACCGACCTCTACGGCTTTGACGCCGTTTATTCCCATCATCGCAGCCGCGATGGCCGCATCAAATTTATAGTATAACCCCTCGCCAAGCCCCGCCGGTGCGCCGCGGATCACCGTTACGACGCTAGCTCCGACGCTATCGTGCTCACGCTTGGCTTTTAGGATTTCCTCTTTCATCGCTTCTTCGTTGCCTAGCGAAAATATCTCCGAGCGCGCCGCGAGATCAAAGTCTAACCGCTCGCCGCACGAAATTTCGCCCACGCTAGCCACGCCGCTTTGTACGCTGATGCCAAATTTGCCCAGCAAAATTTGAGCTATCGCTCCGCCAGCCACGCGCACGGCCGTCTCTCTAGCCGAGCTGCGTCCGCCGCCTCGGTGGTCGCGTATGCCGTATTTGCGGTAGTAGGCGTAGTCGGCGTGCCCGGGGCGAAAGAGCTCGCGCAAATTTTCATAATCGCCCGATTTTTGATTTTCGTTTCGGATGATAAAGCCGATCG
>NZ_CALHXD010000111.1 GCF_938040115.1 uncultured Campylobacter sp.
GCTCATTTACGCCGCGGGCGCGGTACCAGTTAGCCTGTGCGCCTCGGACGAAGGACCGATAAACGCTGCTCACGCCGAGCTTCCGCGCAATCTTTGTCCGCTGATCAAAGCAAGCTACGGCTACGCGATAACCAAAAAATGCCCCTACATGAACGCTAGCGACGTAGTGGTCGGCGAGACCACCTGCGACGGCAAGAAAAAGATGTACGAACTGCTAGCAAAGCACAAGGAAGTCCGCGTTTTAGAGCTGCCAAATATGACAAATAAACGCAGTTTGGAGCTTTGGACGCAGGAGCTACGGGAGTTTAAAGGCTATTTGGAGCAGCGTTTCGGTACGCAAATAACGGACGAAAAACTAAAAGAGACGATAGAGATTTTTAACGAGGAGCGAGACGCGCTAAACGAGCTAATGGAGCTTGGCAAGCTAAATCCAAGCCCGATTAGCGGTAGCGAAATGCATCAGGTGCTGTTTGCGAGCGACTACATCTACGACAAAAGCAAAAAGATACGCATGCTACGCTCCTACGTCAAGGCTCTGCGCGAAAAAGATATGAGCGGCGCCAAACACAAAAAGCGCATCATCATCACAGGCTGCCCGAGTGGGGGCATCTATGAAAAGGTTGTCAAGCAGATCGAGGAGCTGGGTGCTGACGTGGTGGCCTTTGAAAACTGCACGGGCACCAAAAACTATCAAAATAATGTAGAGCTAGAGGGCGACCTGGTCGCAAATATCGCCGAGCGCTACCTTAAAATTCCATGTTCGGTGATGTATCAAAACGACGCCAGAGGCGATATTATAAAGGAATTTATCCACGAGTATCAAGCCCACGGCGTCGTTGATGTCGTGTTAAGCGGCTGTCACACCTACGCGATCGAGACAAACAGGATCAAAGAAGCAAGCCGCGAAGCGGGAGCAAACTATATGAGCTTGGAGACCGACTACTCCAAACAAGACGTGGGGCAAATTCGCACGCGTTTAGAGGCGTTTATAGAACTGCTTTAAGCGGGTAGCTCGAAATTTTAAAATGAAGAATTTTCTAAATTTAAAAACAAACCAAAGAAAGGAGAGATTGCATGAAATTTAAAGAGATAGACGAATCTCGTCGCGGCTTTTTAAAAGGAGCTTTGGCAGCGGCAGCCA
>NZ_CALHXD010000112.1 GCF_938040115.1 uncultured Campylobacter sp.
GAGCAGTCTCACGCCCGGCTCGCCGCGCAAAAGCGAGTAGCAAAGCATTAATCCCGCTCCACCCGAGATCAGCGCGTAGTGGTAGCGCTTGGCTGCGCGCAGTCCGATACGAACGGGGATCGTGCGCTTGCCCTTGAGTGCATCGTTTTGGATGTCGCGCATGTTGTTTAAATTTAGCACCGCCGTGCTTAGCATCCCGCACGCACACGCAGGCAGCAGCAGCGCCGCATCGAGCGAGCGCGCGTATAAAAAGTACGAACCCAGCACGCTTAGTAGTCCAAAAAACAAAAACACGAAAATGTCGCCGAGCCCCAGGTATCCGTATGCGCCGGCTCCCACGGTGTAGCGGATCGCAGCAAATATCGACGCACCGCCTAGTGCTAAAAACAGTAGCACGAGATAAAACCGCTCGCCGAATGCCAAAACGCTTAGCGCGAGGCTCGAAAATGCCGAAAGCAGCGCCGTAACGACTATGACGCGCTTCATCTGCTCGGCGCTCATCTGTCCCGTTTGGATCGCGCGGCGCGGCCCCAGTCTGCCCTCGTCGTCGGTGCCCTTTACCGCGTCGCCATAGTCGTTAGCGTAGTCGCTGAGTACCTGAAACAGCAGCGTCGTAAGCAGCGCCAGCGCGAAAATGTCCGCTCTAAATACGCCCGCGCCGTATGCCGCGCCGCTACCAAGCATCACGCCCGAGACGCTAAGAGGTAGTGATCTGAGGCGAGCAGACGCGTAAAGAGCCTTTGCGGTTATCATTTTTTGCCTTTTGTTGATTTTTAGAGCCGAATTTACGGCGAACTCGAGATAAAATTTAGCGGAAAAACGCCAAAAATATTATAAATTTAGACTATTAGTAGAGTAAATTTTATTTAAATTCGCCTTTTTAATATAAATAGCGGTAAAATAGAGCCAAAAATTTTAGGAATTGTGATGAAAAAAGTTCTTACCGTTCAAGATATATCCTGCGTGGGCAAGGTTTCGCTGACCGTCGCCTTGCCGATACTAAGCGCGATGGGGATGAGCACAAGCGTGATTCCTACGGCGGTTTTATCGATGCATACGGGCTTTTCTGGCTACACCTTTTGCGATCTAAGCTCTCAAATACGCGCGATCATGGCGCACTGGAAAGACCGCGGAGTGGTATTTGACGGCGTCTACACGGGCTTTTTGGGCTCGGCGGCACAGATCGAGATTATGAGCGAGCTATTTGCGAGCTTCGGCGGCGCGGGTAAGACCATTTTGGTCGATCCTTGTATGGGCGATAACGGCGTATTTTATCCTGGCTTTAACGAGGATTTTGCCCGTATGATGGCGCTTCTGTGCGCTCAAGCCGACGTCATTACGCCCAATATCACCGAGGCCTGCGCGATTACAGGCGTGCCGTACCGAGAGGATGCGGATAGGGATTTCATAATGGATCTGCTTGCAAGGCTTCGAGAGCTGGGCGCTAGGCAGGTGATTTTAAAGGGCATCGTCTACATCGCCGATCAGTGCGGAGTTTTCAGCTACGATGCACGCACGGGCAGGACGAACGAGTATTTTCACGAGCTGCTGCCGGTTAAATTTAACGGCACCGGCGATATTTTCGCGGCCGTAGCCTTTGGCGCGATAATGCGCGGCAAATCGCTGGAAACGGCGGTTCGCATCGCCGCGGACTTCGTCGTAAGCACGATCAAGGAGACAATGAGCGACGAGGAGCGCAAGGACTACGAAGGGGTCGATTTCGAAGCGATAATCCCCGAGCTGGTGAGGAAAATCTAAGTTCTAGACGGATTTGGAACTCGCCGCGCGGACAGAGGATTTGTGGCAGAGCTTTAAAATTTTACCGCAAAAGGAAATTTCTAAATTTTATCTGCGGCGTGAAATTTTAAAATTTCAAAATTTATGTGTCGTGTAGGGCATGGAATTCTATAGGCGATGTGGAATTTTAGAATTCATGCATTGCACGGCTTATAATTTTATCTCCTGCATAAAATTTTAAAATTTGCACCGACGTAAAGATGCGAAATTTGTCGGCTAGCGCTGAATTCTAAACGCAAGGCTACAGCGAATTTATCTGCTTGTGAGCTGAGCTGCATTTTGAAATTTCGCACAAAATCTGCTTAAAATTTTATTCCCACAAGCCGTGCGCCATGCACTTATAAAATAATCTCAAAATTTATGAGTAAAATTTAGATTAAAATCCGTATTTAAATCCCGATTAAAAATCCTGTGAAAATACTATATTTATTTAAAATTTTAACGGCACTAAATTTCAATATCTGATAGCGAACAATGAGATGATACGGAAAATTTTATGAGATACCAAGCATCAAGACGGCTACACTATAGCGGTTACTATAAGCGGCAGCGATACGGATAAGATAAATACTTACACAGAAAAAGAAGGATTGTAATAGCAAAGACGATTGGAATTTGAATGTGTAAAAAAAGCACTTAATTAAATTTTGCGAAGCATTTAGTGAGATTATGAAATTTTAAAATTTAAATTAAGAAGGACGGCATAGTCGTGAAATTTAAATATGAGCGTCGGTGCAAAATAGCCGCGGATCGGCTAGCTTCGCTAAAAGCGGCGTATAGAGGGTAAATTTAAAATCGGAGCTTTGCCGAATTTTAAATTTACCCGATTTGCCTCGCTATAAAATTTATTCGCCCAGGAAGTATTTCAGATCCGCCTGCGCGTCGCCGCTGATTAGGCGAAGGCCGAAATTTTGCACCAAAAAGCCCAAAATTTCGTCGTTGAAAAACTCAGGCACCGTAGGGCCCACGTTGATATTCTTAACGCCAAGGCTAAGCAGCGCAAGCAGGATGATGACCGCCTTTTGCTCCATCCACATCAGCACGATCGAGACCGGCAGATCGTTTACCGCGATGCCCGTAGCCTCGCTAAGCGCCAAGGCGATCTTGACCGCGCCGTTGCTGTCGTTGCACTGACCTAGATCGATATAGCGCGGAAGCTCGGTGCCGGGCACGGTTCCAAAATCCACGTCGTTGAAGCGGAATTTGCCGCAGCTAGAGGTCAAAATCACGCAGTCCTTCGGCAGGCTGAGCGCTAGCTCGCGGTAATACTCGCGTCCTTTGCCCGGCGCGTCGCAGCCTGCGATGACGAAAAAGCGGCGGATTTTGCCCGATTTGATCGCGTCTAAAATTTGCGGCGCGAGGCTCAAAATCGTCTTGTAGTGTCCGCCCGTCACCAAGCTCTCGTCGCTGTCCATACTCACGTCGCCGCACGCAAGCGCGCACTCGATGAGCGGCGTAAAATCGTCGTTTTGGATATGTTTGATGCCGTCCGTGCCCGCGATAGAGTAGCCAAAGAGCCTGTCTGCGTAGCTACAGGATGAGCGAAGCGGCACGATGCAGTTGGTGGTCATCAAAATCGCGCCTTTAAATTCGTTAAAAAGCTTGGTCTGATCGAACCACGCCTTGCCGACGTTGCCCTTTAGGTGCGGATACTTGCGAAGCTGCGGATAGCCGTGCGCAGGAAGCATCTCGGAGTGGGTGTAGATATTGATGCCCTTGCCCTCGGTCGCTTTTAGCAGCGCCTCAAGAGCGTGCAGGTTGTGTCCGCTAACCAAAATCGCCTTGCCCTCGACCTTGTTTTGGCTTACTTTAACCGGGGTCGGTACGCCGAATTTTGCGGTATGCGCCTCGCTTAAGATATCCATCATCTGCACGCCCGCGCTTCCGACGGCCATCAGCTGCGCGATATGCTCGTCAAAGTTAAAATTTGAGTTCGTCAGCGTGAAATACAGCGTGTCCGCCATAACGGTATCGACCGCGCTAGTATCGGCGCCGAGCTCGTGCGCGTGGTGGCGGTAGGCGCTAAGGCCTTTAAGTCCGAAAACCATAGTGTCTTGAAGTAACGCCAGCGTCGAGGTTTTGCCGCAGGTGCCTTTGCTTTGGCCCTTTGCGCCGCAGCCCTCGGGCGCGCTCATTTGGCACTGATGACAGAACATCTCTAGATTGTCGCTCATAGAAAATCCTTTATAAAAAATTAGCTACAGATTTTAAGATTTTATTTATAATAACGACTTGGTCGCCATCAAGAAACGGCGAAAATTTATCAAAATTATTTATAAAATGAGAATTTAATTTCTTGCGACAGCGCGGTCGCTACTCAAATTTGGCCAAGTTTTTAGAATTCTTAACTAAAGCGCGGTGGATTAGCGCATTATGGAGTTAAGGCTCATTGCTGCGCAAAACAATCTGGCTAAAGATTTAAGTGGCCACAGAGGGCAAAGAGAGCAAGTCTCTTGCCGCGCTTAAAAAAAGAGAATTTAGGTATAATAACGGCAAATATATAAAAGAATTTCATTATATTTTACTAAAACCGGCAAAGCGGTTTTGCGGGCGGTAAGATAGAGTCGCAGCCAAGATCGGCCCAGATTGCGCTAAGTCTAATCATTTGGAGTATCATGAGCGTTTGTGAGTTAAAATTTCTAGTTTTAAAACCTACTTCGTTTGCCGGCAAGCGTTACGGCAAATTTTCGCTACTCGTCAAATTTGACGCACCGACAGGGCAAATTTAACAAAAAGGACAAAAGATGAAAGAGTTTTTAGCGGCCGCGCTTGATTTTATCCTTTGCCGCATCACGATATTTATCACGGGGGTACGGCCGCCGCAGGAGCTTTTAAACATCGGCGAGGGTACTAAAATTTACTACGCCAACCACGCCAGCCACGGCGATTTTTTGCTGATTTTCGTCTCGCTGCCTTACCGCGTGAGAAAGCGCGTGCGTCCCGTCGCGGCGGCGGAGTATTGGCAGGGCGGGCCGGTACGCAGGTTTCTTGCTAAAAACGTGTTTAACATGGTGCTAATCAGCCGTCATAAAGATCCGCTAGAGGCGCTAGCGCAAATGAGCGAGGCGCTAAAAACGCACTCTCTCATCATCTTTCCCGAAGGCACGCGCAAGATAAACGACGATCTAGCGCTACAGCCGTTTAAAAGCGGGATTTTCCGTCTGGCGCAGCAGTGTCCCGCCGTCTCGTTCGTGCCCGTATGGATCAAAAACGCACGAAACGTCCTACCTAAGGGTTTTTTTGTGCCTATTCCACTGCTTTGCGAGCTGATAGTGGGCGAGGAGATAACCTACGGCGGCGAGAGCAAGGGCGAGTTTTTACAAAAGGCGCAAGACGCGCTACTAGCGATGAGCGATACACAAAATGATAGAACGAAAGCTTAGCGCGACGGCTTTGGCGAGAGCTGTAAATTTGAGCCCTGCAAATCCGCCACGCAAGACGGAAAAATTTGCGACCGACTTTTACGGCAAATTTGACGGCGAGCCTTTTAGAGCGGTGACCAAAAGCGTCAAATTTAAAAACAAAACCCGTGCCAAAACGCCAGCCGCGCCGCAAATCAAATTTGACCCAAGCGTAAATTTAAACCGCGTAAAAAATTTAACCAAACAAGTCGTCCGCTCGGCAAACCAAACGCGCGCAAATTTGACTCGCTCGGAGAGCTCCGAAGCAGGCATCAAATTTAGCTTCAAATTTAACCAAAAGGCACTAAAATGAACCCGCAAAATCATATCTTAAATCTATTTTTAGGACTCATCGCGGTGCTAGTCGTCTCTAGCGTCGTGGCTTTTATATTAAAGGCCAAATTTGGCGCCGAGAACAAAACCATCGCAAATTTGACCTCGCGCATAAACGCTTGGTGGGCGATGATTTTGGTTATTTTTGCGTTTACTTATCTTGGCAAAAACGCCGTGATATTTTTATTTTTGCTAGTTTCGTTTGCCGCATTGCGCGAGTTTTTGTCGCTCATCTACATCCGCAGAGGCGATCACA
>NZ_CALHXD010000113.1 GCF_938040115.1 uncultured Campylobacter sp.
TGCAGTTGCGAGGCAAAGCCGAAGCAAAAGAGCTCCCTTTTATATCCACTTTTCTCTTTTCTTTGGTAGAGGAAAAAAAGAGGGGGCTTTACTTCGCCTGCGGCTCGTAACTGCTTCTTAAAAAGCTGCGAGCAGAATGTGAAGCAGAGCAGACCTACTTACTAAGCGTCGCAATTTTTTGAGTTAAATTTGAATGTGATAAATTTGGATTTTCAAGATGCGGGTCTGGGCAGGTCAAATTTGAAGCAGAAATTTACAAATTTGACTTCAAATTTAATACAAAACGATAAGGCGAAACATTTTTTCGTCAGACGAGGCAGCGGCGAGCGAGGCGAGGGAGCGGACTAGCCGTCCGTGACCGAAGCCGACTGAGCTGGTAACGAAGTATGGCGGAAAAAGACAAGCTGTTAAATTTAAAGTTTGCGGATTTTGGCGATCTCGTCGCGCAATGCCGCCGCCTTTTCAAACTCCAGCTGCGCCGCCGCCTCCAGCATCTGTTTTCTTAGCTCTTTGATTATGCTCGCTCGCTCGGCGGCAGGCATTTTTTCCAGATTTGCGCCTTTTCTTAAGATCTCCGTGCCGTCCTCGACGTGCAGGCTCTCCTCGATATTTCGGCTAGCCGAGCGCGGCGTGATGCCGTGGGCGCGGTTGTATTCGTCCTGCATCTTGCGGCGTGCCAGCGTCGTATCCATCGCTTCTTGCATTGATTTGGTGATCTTTTTGGCAAACATCAGCACCCGTCCGTTTACGTTTCTAGCCGCACGCCCCATCGTTTGGATTAGGCTTGTCGTCGAGCGTAAAAAGCCCTCCTTGTCGGCGTCCATGATGGCTATGAGGCTAACCTCGGGCAGGTCAAGCCCCTCTCGGAGCAAATTTATACCGATGAGCATATCAAACTCGCCGCTACGCAGTCCGCGGATGATCTCGTTTCGCTCGACGGCGTCGATATCTGAGTGCATGTACTTGACCTTGATGCCTAGCTCGGTGTAGTAGCGGCTGAGCTCCTCGGCCATCTTTTTGGTGAGCACGGTTACTAGCACGCGTTCGTTTCTCTCGATCGTTTTTTTAGCCTCGTCAAATAAAATCTCCACCTGATTTTCACTGTCTTTTATCTCGATTAAGGGATCGAGCAGTCCCGTCGGACGTAAAATTTGCTCATAGACGTGGCCGCAGCTTAAATTTATCTCGTATTCGTTTGGGGTCGCCGAGACGAAAAGAAATTTGGCGCGTTTGTTTATAAACTCGTCAAATTTGAGCGGACGGTTATCTAGCGCGGACGGCAAACGAAAGCCGTACTCCACAAGCACCTCTTTGCGGCTGCGGTCGCCTGCGTACATACCGCGAAACTGCGGCAGACTCACGTGGCTTTCGTCCACGATGACGAGATAGTCCTTGCCGCCAAGCTCGAAATAATCAAACATCGAGTAGGGCGTCTCTCCGGGCTTTTGCCCCGTTAGGTGGCGCGCGTAGTTTTCGATGCCTTTGCACATGCCCGTACTGCTCATCATCTCCAGGTCAAACTCCACTCGTTGTTTTAGGCGCTGAGCTTCTACAAGCTTGCCTTGCTCGTTAAATTCTTTTAGCCGCTCTTCTAGCTCCTCCTCGATCTGTTTGATGGCGATTTTTAGGCGGTTTTCGCCCACGATAAACTGGCTGGTCGGGTAGAGGATAAATTTTTTAAGGTCGTGTCTTTTTTTGTTTTCCAGCACGTCCAGGCTATACATCGTCTCGATCTCGTCGCCGAAAAACTCGATCCTAAACGCCTCGTCGTTAAAATACGCGGGATATACGTCCACCACGTCGCCGTTTACGCGAAAGTCGCCGCGGTCGAAGTAAATGTCGTTTCGCTTGTATCCCATATCAACGAGCTTTTGTAGCAGCGCGCGCTGGTTGATTTTATCGCCGACGTTTAGGTATGCGACCATGCCTTGGTATTCGCTAGGATTGCCTAAGCCGTAGTTGGCCGACACCGACGCCACGCACACGACGTCGTCAAAGCTAAGCAAACTAGCCGTCGCAGATAGGCGCAGACGCTCGAGTTCTTCGTTTACGGAGCTATCTTTTTCGATGAAAAGATCTTGACGCGGGATGTAGGCCTCTGGCTGATAGTAGTCGTAGTAGCTGATAAAATACTCCACGTGATTTTTAGGGAAAAAGCCTTTAAATTCGCTATAAAGCTGCGCGGCGAGGGATTTGTTGTGCGTCATGATTAGCGTTGGCATATTTAGCTCGCGTATAACGTTTGCCATCGTAAAGGTCTTGCCCGAGCCCGTGACGCCTAAAAGCGTTTGGTATTTGTTGCCAGATCTTACGGAGGCTACGATATTAGCGACTGCGCGGGCCTGATCCTCGCTCGGGCTAAATTTGGACGAAATTTCAAAATTTTTCATTTTTTACCTTAAAAATCAGCTTTTTTTGTTACAATTACGTAAAATTATACCAAAACTAAGGAAAAAGATGTTTGATAACGATAAAGTACTAAACACCCTAACTGACAAAGTAAACGACCTGCTGGCTAGATATAATGAAATCTGCGAAGAAAACGAGTCTCTACGCAACGAACTAATCAGCGTCAAAGCCCAAAACGAAGCCAAAACAAACCAAATCACCCGCCTAGAAGAAGACCTAAGAACCAAAAACACCGAGAGCGACGACGTTATCCGCAAGATCGAAGCGGTACTGGGAAAATAAATAAACTATGAAAAAAATAACGGTAAAAATAGCTTCCACATTCTACAACATCAGCCTCGAGGACGACTTTGCCCAAAATTTTGAAAAAGAGTGGGAGACCTTTACCGGAGGCAAAAAGTATCTCGACGTCAAAGAGCTACTAAGCGCCTTTGTCCAAAAATGCTATGAAAACTATCAGCAGGAGCGCGATCTGCGCTCTTTAGCCCAAAAAGTAAGTAAAGAAATAAGTTAAATTTTATCCTAGATTACTTTTCTACACGCACCCATATAAAAAGATTTCATTTTAATCTATTTTTAAGCTAATTATCTATATAATTCCGCCAACTGCATAAGTGTATGCAGAAATAAACACAAGGAGTCTCATATGAGAAAAGGTTTTACAATGATTGAGTTGATCTTCGTGATCGTTATTTTAGGTATTCTAGCTGCTGTAGCAGTACCAAGACTAACTGCAACTCGTGATGATGCTGAGATAGCAAAAGCTGCAACAAACGTAAGTACTTTAATAAGCGATATCGGAGCTTACTATACTTCACAAGGAAGATTTGGTACAAAGGCACAAATGAGTAACGTTGTTATTAGTGGCGGTACTGATCTTAATATAGCTGCAAATGGAACAGCGACTGGAACAGCGACTGGAAATCTACAATCAGCCGGCAAAAACTGCCTAGCATTCACGCTTACTCCAGAGGTAAATAACGCAACCACTAGAACGCCAGCATTTGTAACTATAGCAGCTGGTGCTGATGCCGCTGCGCCTATTTGTGTAAAAGTTATAGCTGATCCAGAGATTCAAAAATATATGAATGCACAATTTGTAGGTCAAACATTTAATACTGGTACAAACCAATGGGAAGCTGCTCCTGCTGCCAATGGTGTACAGATTACAGGACTATCTGTAGTTAGATAATACCTTTGGTCTATTTAATTTAGAAATGTTGGGCTCGACTAGATCGAGCCCTTTTTAAATTTTACCTACCAATTTTTACTTATTTTTAATAATCCTTTATATCAAGAAAGGGCCTCAATGAAACGCGCTTTTACGCTAATTGAACTTGTTTTTGTAATAGTTATTATAGGTATCTTGGCTGGAGTAGCAGTGCCTAGACTGTTTGTTACTAGGGACGATGCAATAATCACGCGAGCAAAATCTGACATAGCATCTATAAGAAGCGCGATAATAAACTCATACAATACCAATATGTTATCCGGTAGATTCGCGTATCCAGCTCTTGAGGGTACAAATAATGATGTACTTTTTGAAGGGGTTTTACAAAACGGTATAGTTCCTAGTAGGCAAAGTGGCTGGACTAGTAGCGCAGCTAATGTCTATGTTTTTACATTGAGGAACAGAGCGGCTACTTTTACGTACACTCAAAATACTGGAACTTTTGTGTGTGCCGATAACGAGGCCGGTCGATTTTGTCAAGAATTGGAGTAATGCTCTACTACCAAATAATTCCAAGCGGCTTAAATCTTAAGCCGCTTACATATTGTTCAGATTTTAAAATACCCAATTTTACCCAAGTCTTAATCAATATAAAAAATAAAAAAACTATCGGCTACGTCCTCCAAAGCGTGGCCGAGCCGAATTTTAAAACGCTTGAAATTTTAGAAATTTTACCCGCCACGCTTACACCGATACAAATTTCGCTTTTGAAATTTATCTCGCATTACTATGTCGTAAATTTATCTATCGCGGCTGGGCTTTTTATTCCGCTAGAAACTGAAGCGCCTTGCTTGCAGAATTTGACGCAAACGCAAATTCTGAGCGATAAAAACGAGACAAATGCAAAATTTGACGATAGCAAAGAGTTAAATTTGACTACGGAATTAAACGAAACATCGCAGTCAAATTTGCCCCAAAATTTAAATAATAATAGCTTGCAAGAAAATTTGAAATTAAATGAGAGTGTTGCTACTAAATTAAATTTTAATAATCCCGTACGGTCGCCAAAAATAAGCACCGACCAATCAGCTACGATGGAGTTTTTTTCAAAAATCTCAAGCTTAAACCAAAACCAGCAAGAAGCGCTAAATTTTGCAAAGAGTCATAAAACGAGTTTGATTTTCGGCGATACGGGAAGCGGTAAAAGCGAGATTTATTTTTCGCTCATCCGCGAGTATCTGCTCGCAGGCAAGCAGGTTTTGCTTTTGATGCCGGAAATCTCACTCACGCCGCAGATGACGAAGCGACTAAAAAGCTATTTCGGCGAGAAGTTTGGCGTATGGCACTCCAAAATAACTCCAAAAAAGCGCGGCGAAATCCTGCAAAAGTTTCAGAGTCGCGAGATAAATTTGATCGCAGGCGCGCGTTCGGCGCTATTTTTGCCGTTTACCGAGCTTGGGCTCATCATCGTCGACGAGGAGCACGACGACAGCTACAAATCCGCGCAAAATCCGCACTATAACGCCCGCGACCTCGCGCTATTTTTGGCGAGCAAATTTGACGTCAAAGTTGTGCTTGGCTCCGCGACTCCTAGCGTCGTGAGCTTTAAAAAACAGCCCCATTTTAGGCTGAGAGGAACGTTTTTTAAAAGCGAGAAAAAATTTATCTACGACGAGAGCGAGACGGGGCTCAGCGACGTGATCATAGGCGAACTTGCGGCGAGTTTTGCGAGCGGTAAGCAGGCGGTCATATTTTTACCGACGCGCGCGAACTTTCGCTATCTGTTGTGCCGTGAGTGTGGCAGCACGATAAAGTGCCCGTTTTGCAGTGTAGGAATGAGCTTTTACAAAAAGCGAAATTTGCTAAAGTGCCAGTACTGCGGTTTTACGACGTCTGCGACGTGCTCGTGCGATAAGTGCGGTAGCGAGATGATCAAGGCGAAAAAAATCGGCACCGACGAGCTGACGGACGCCCTGCGCTTGGCGTTTCCAGCGGCTAGGATTGAGAAATTCGACCGCGATGAGATCACGACGCAAAACAAGCTCGAAAAGACACTAAAAGCCTTTAACGCGGGCGAGATAGACGCTCTCGTCGGCACGCAGATGTTAAGCAAGGGGCACGACTACCACAACGTGGATCTTGCCGTCATTATGGGTGTAGATGAGCTACTAAATTTTCCTGATTTTCGCGCTCGAGAGCGAACGTTGGCACTGGCGATGCAGGTGGCTGGCAGGGCTGGGCGCTCGGGCGAGGGGCGCGTGGTCGTGCAGAGTAGGCAGCGGGAGTTTTTTGAAGATTTTATCGCGGATTACGACGCATTTTTGACCGAGGAGATAGCGGCGCGCGAGCCGATATATCCGCCGTTTGCTAGGCTTTTGCGCGTTGTCGTCTCCGAAAAAAGCGAGCAGGCGGCAAAGCAAAGGCTTGAAATTTGCGTAGCCGAGCTTGAAAATTTACGCGCCGCCGAAACCTCGCTCGAGATAGTCGGGCACGGCAAGTGCGCGATCGAAATTCTCGGCGGTAAATACCGTTTTGAGATTTTACTACGTTGTGCCTCTCACGCTCCGCTTATAAAAGCCGCTCGCATCTGCGCCGTGCACGGCTTTGACGTCGATATGGATCCGATAAATTTCTCGTAAATTTGATTTCTTTTCGTTTGATTTTCGATGTTTAGTTCGGGCACCTCAAAAGCGTCTTAAATGTTTTGCAAGGTTCGTAAAATCAAATTTCACGTTCGGCTTGGTGTCAAAATTTCAGCTAAAACGAGCTCGTTTTGGTTTTGGCGGCTAGAGATCAAGTCTTAAATTTAACGCAAGTTTTGCTATTAATCCACCCATATAGACCAGCCAAATCTACCAAATAGTCTTTAGCGTGTTTTGGCGGCTATTTGTGGATAAAGATATTATAAATCTAAAATCTTGCTTAAACCAAAACTAAAATGTAATTAAAGTTTTCGTTTATGATAATGCTTATCTTTTTAAGCCGAATTTTATATGATTTATATATAATCCCGTTATAATTTTATCTAGCTTTAAATATGCAGTCTAATTAAAATTATAAAAATCACCCTAAAGGAACTTAATGCAAAAATTTTTACAAGCCCTAGCAGGCTCGCAAAAATATTTCGTAAACTACGTTAGCGTCGCGATTTTTATCGTGATGGCGTGGATAGGCGGACTCAAAGTCGTGCAATACGAGGCCGACGGCATCGTGCCGTTTGTAACCAACAGCCCGTTTTTTAGCTACATGTATAGCAAAAAAGATATCGTAGATAACGGCAAGGGCAAAATGGTCGCCGAGTACAACCTACACAAAAACCCGGAAGGCTTGGTCGTGCCTAAAAACATCGAGTGGCACAAACAAAACGGAACTTACGCGGTTTCGTACCTGATCGGCGCGATGATCTGCACTATCGGCACGCTCGTGTTACTTGGCATCTGGTTCCCTAAACTAGGGCTTATCGGCGGACTGCTGACGTTTGGCATGTCTATCGTAACGCTTAGCTTTTTGATAACGACGCCTGAGACTTGGGTGCCAAATCTAGGCAATCCAGCGCTCGGCATCACCGAAAGCCCTAATCACGGCTTCCCGTATCTATCGGGTGCGGGACGACTGGTGCTAAAAGATATAATAATGTCTGCTGCGGGACTAATCGTAGCCTCAAACGCGGCTCGCAGGATTTTGGAGTGCTGCAAAAGCTGCTCGGCTAAGTAAAATTTGCAGATTTTAGCGAGCGATACGCCTAAAATTATATTTTTGGGCGACTCGCCGCTCGCGGCCGTTTTTCTCATCTCTACTTTTTACTATTTCGTTACAAAATTACTTTGCTTTTTCAATATATACCAAATCAATTTTATCCGTTTGCTTGCTCGTTAAATTTAGCAAACCGTGTACGCGTAAAATGCTGCCGTAAGCAAAGATCAGGTAAAATGCAACCCTAAATTTAAAGGAGAAAATATGGCATTTTTCGATTTTTTCAAAAAAGGCGGCAAAAATAGCGCAAACGCCGCAAAGATCGGCAAGACCGCGCAGGAGCGCAAGGATATAAGCATCGAAATCTTAAAATCGCAAGGCGTGCCTTTTATAGACCATTTGCCGCTACGATACGAGACGAGCGAGGTCACTCCGCGCGAAAAGGACGAGGTTATCGCCCGTGCGATCTGCTCGTTTGCCGCAATAATGTGCGCTTGCACTATCAGAGATAACGGCGAGCTAACCGACGAAGACAAGCAGGGCACGAAGGACTTTCTAAACAACCGCTTTGGGTGCATAGATAAGCTCACGCGCATGGAGCGCCGCGTCATAGAGGGCGAAGCGAGCTACGACGAGGCCGTAAATATGGGCTGGAAATACGAGTCGCTGTGGGCGCTGATGTGGGCCATGGGTCTCGTAGATGAGCTAAATTTCCCAAACGAGATCTGCGACTGCAAATTTGTGATGGACACCTTTATCGGCGGTGATTTTTCGGAGCGCGTGAAAATGCGGGGTACTGATGAAATCCTGCAGGCGCTCGATCTCGTCTACCGCTACCACTGGGCGTGCGTCAATGCTCGCGTGCACGGCACCAAGAGCGCAGGCCTTGATGAAGAGGTCGCGATGGAGAGGCGCGGCGGGCTAGAGTGGCTATGCTGCAAGGGTGCGGAGAACGATAATCTGGCAGATGAGTATAATGCGTGGGATTATCCGGACTTGAACACTTAGCGGCCCCTCTTTTTCTACTTATACTTCGTTGAAATTTTGCCGAATTTCAGTCATGTATTATAGTATACACTCCTTCATTCGGCTCATTTCCGCCTCGTCTAAAGAAAAAATACTGTGCCTTATCTTTGCGCGTATCCCGCGAGCGTCTTTAAATGAGTTTGAAATTTTAAGTCCGCGATAGGCTATATGTCTTATCTTGACTTAAAATTTCTGCACAACATTTAAATCCATCTCGCGATACTGCCACTCTTGCATTCTTTAACTCAAATTTTAAACCAGCCTACGCTTAAAAATTAAATTTCGCTTTATCTTTGTGCGTTGTCTCTCTTTGCTATACGTCGTTGCGTTTAAAATTTGCTTTATTACATATCAAGCATACGCTCCGCCCGCAAATTTCATCCGCGCCTAGTCTAACTTCGCGATACCGCCTCTTGCGTCATTTTGCTCAAATTTAAGTTGCAACTTTGGCAGACTATTTTTACGTCCTTGCTTCAAATTTGACCGCTTGCGCATTTAGTTTTTGCTCGGTAGCAATTAATTAATTTTTATTTTGTTTAAATATTAAATAATGTTTATTATAATTGCGCTAAAAATCAATGGATGGATAATGCTTTTTAACTCTT
This sequence comes from uncultured Campylobacter sp., assembly GCF_938040115.1. Taxonomy (GTDB): domain Bacteria; phylum Campylobacterota; class Campylobacteria; order Campylobacterales; family Campylobacteraceae; genus Campylobacter_A. Next base: position 8,905 of record NZ_CALHXD010000113.1, read on the forward strand.
ACGAATTTATATTTTTATTTTTGCCCATAACTTTTTTCGTATATTTTTTCTTAAATAAAAAGCGCCTTAGCGAAGCGGCTAAAGGCTTTTTGGTGCTATCGTCGCTATTTTTTTACAGCTGGTGGAACATCGCTTATCTGCCGCTAATAGTAGGCTCGATGATATTTAACTACTCTTTTGGGCTGGAGCTTTGTAAAAATAATCCTAAAATTTCAAAAAAAATTCTCCTAGCTCTTGGTATTGCGGGAAATTTGGCCTTGCTTGGGTATTTTAAATACTCAGACTTTTTGATCGCCAACGTAAATTTCGCCTTCGGTACGCAGATAGCGCATCTAAATTTGCTCCTGCCGCTTGCGATTTCGTTTTTTACGTTTCAGCAGATCGCATATCTGGTGGATTGCGCGGCGGGAGAGGGCGCAAAGCGGTATGATTTTTTAAACTACTGCTTGTTTGTTACGTTTTTTCCGCAGCTAATCGCCGGCCCCATCGTGCATCACGAGGAGATGATGCCGCAGTTTGCGAAAACCAAGAACAAAATAATCAACTATGAAAATATTGCTCTTGGACTTTTTATATTTTCTATCGGGCTTTTTAAAAAGGTCGTTATCGCCGATACTTTTGCCGTTTGGGCTACCGAGGGGTTTGATAGGGCTGCGAGCTTAAATTTGATCGAAGCTTGGGTCACTAGCCTTAGCTACACGTTTCAGCTCTATTTTGATTTTAGCGGGTACTGCGATATGGCGATCGGCGCGGCGCTACTTTTTAATATCAGGCTACCGATAAATTTCAACTCGCCCTATAAGGCTTTAAATATTCAGGATTTTTGGCGTAGATGGCATATCACGCTAAGCCGTTTTTTGAGAGATTACGTCTATATCCCGCTAGGGGGCAACCGCAGGGGCAAGGTGCGTACATACGTAAATTTAGCCGCAACCTTCGTGATAGGCGGCATCTGGCACGGGGCGGGCTGGACGTTTATATTTTGGGGATGTCTGCACGGTGCGGCTCTGGTCGTCCAAAGGATTTGGAGTGAGCTTGGTTTTAGGCTAAATAAATTCGTAGCTTGGTTTATAACCTTTAACTTCGTAAATATCGCGTGGGTATTTTTTAGAGCTAAGGAGTGGAACGACGCGCTAAAGGTGCTAAAGGGGATGTTTGGCCTGAGCGGCGGGCTAACTCTAAATTCGCGGCTAGAGAGAAAGGTCGGTTTTTTGAAAGAGTACGGCGTTAAATTTGGCGAGTGGAATCCAAATATACAAATAGACAGCACAAACACCTTGCTCTACTACTTGATCGCGGGTTTTGCGGTCTCGCTACTGTTTAAAAACTCTGCGCAAAAACTGCAAGGATTTAAGCTAGGCTGGCCAAATTTGACCCTTGCCGTGCTTTGTTTTACGCTGGGCGTTTTAAATTTGCACAAAATGTCTCAATTTTTATATTTTAACTTTTAGGAAAGTCGTATGAAATTTAAAAAATGGACGTTTAGCTTTTTGGCCGCGGCGGCTTTGATTTTCGCGTTCGTAGCAGCTTTTAACTACCTGGTCGATCCATATAGGATTTACGATACCGATATCTTTAAAAATAAACCCAGAGAGGACTTGCAGTCGCGCTTTATGAAGGTTGTAAAGATCCAAAAAATCAGGCCCGCCTCGATATTTTTAGGAAACTCTCGCCCTCAAACCGCGCTAAATTCGGCGCATATGTATTTCGCACAACCCGCCTTTAACGCGGCCGTATCAGGAGGCAATCTAAAAGAAGCTAAGGCCTATCTAAAATGGGCGATAAAGCAGGGAAATTTAAAGCAGGCATTGCTCGTTTTTGACGATAAGACGATGCTAGGCGGCAGTAGTAAGGCCGATGATTTCGAGGAGTATTTTAAAAATCCTAGCGCGTATAAAATTTTATTTAGTTTCCAGACGCTTCGCGACTCGGTAGCGACTGCCCTAAAATACGGCAAAACTCCGCTTTTTGAGCCTGACGGCAGGCGAACCGAGGCGTCGCTGCTAGAAGAGGTGCGAAGAAACGGGGGCTACTACGAATACTCCGTAAAAAAGATAGAGAGCGGATATATGGCTGAACGCAAAAGAGACGAGGTGTCAAGGCTGTCTTATGAAAATTTTATCGAGATTTTAACGGACGCTCACGAAAATAATATAACCCTAGATATTGCTATAAGTCCGCTACACGCTAGGCTGCTTGAAGCTATGGACTACAGAGTCGGGCTTGATGCGGCATGGTATGAGTGGAAAAAGCAGATAGCGGCCGTAAATGAAAAGGTTGCCAAGCGTCTAGGAAAAAAGCCGTTTAGGATAGTGGATTTTGGCGTTTATAACGAGATAACGGCACAGGAACTACCTAAAGACGCAGACCAAATTTCGCCGTACTACTGGGAGGCTAGCCACTATAACGCAAGGCTCGGCGATATGATGCTGGATTTCTTAACGGGGCAGGGCGAGCAAGCGGGGCTAGGCGTAGAGATAAATAGCAAAAACATAGACGCGCACATAGAAAATCAAAAAAGCCTGAGAGCTAAATTTATAGATACGCGGGAGTATAGGCGCGAGGTTTTTGTCGAGTAGGTTTTGGGGCGGTAAATTTATTTAAAAGCCAAGATTTTATATAATCGCACAATAAAATTTAAAGGCCAAATTTGCAAAGATACCCCACGAAACAGATAAAAATCAGGGACGTAAAAATAGGCGGAGACGCGCCTATATCGGTGCAGTCGATGACGTTTAGTAAAACTAAAGACGTAAAAGGCACGCTAGAGCAGATACAGCGGCTTTATTTTGCCGGCTGCGATATCGTGCGCTGCGCGGTGTTTGACAAAGAGGACACCGCCGCGCTGCGCGAAGTGGTCAAAGCTAGCCCGCTGCCTGTCGTCGCCGATATCCACTTTAACCATAATTACGCCGTTATAGTTAGCGAGTTCGTCGATGCTATCCGCATAAACCCGGGCAACATCGGCTCCAAAAAGAACATCAAAGCCGTCGTGGACGCGTGCAAGCAGCGAAATCTGCCTATCCGCATCGGCGTAAACTCAGGCTCGCTCGAAAAGCAGTTTGAGGACAAATACGGTCGCACGGTCGAAGCGATGGTACAAAGCGCGCTTTATAACATAAATTTGCTCGAGGATTTTGACTTTACCGATATCAAAATCTCGCTAAAATCAAGCGACGTCGAGCGCACGATGGCCGCTTACCGCGCTCTTCGGCCGCTGGTAAATTATCCGTTTCATCTGGGCGTTACGGAGGCCGGCACTAGCTTTCACGCGACGATAAAGTCTGCGATTGCGCTAGGCGGACTGTTGCTGGAGGGCATCGGCGACACGATGCGAGTTAGCATCACGGGCGAGCTAGAAGAGGAGATCAAGGTCGCAAAAGCGATCCTAAAAGACAGCGGCCGCCAAAAAGAGGGGCTAAATATCATCTCGTGCCCGACCTGCGGGCGTTTGCAGGCTGATCTGATGGCTGCGGTAAAGCTCGTCGAGGAAAAAACCAAACACATCAAAGAGCCGCTAAACGTCTCGGTGATGGGCTGCGT
>NZ_CALHXD010000114.1 GCF_938040115.1 uncultured Campylobacter sp.
AAGCTTCGGCGATGCCGTAAGCGATAGATTTGGCGTTAGCGACGCCGACGATGAGACCCTTTTTGCCTTTTAAAATCATTATTTCTCCTTTAAAATTTGCTTGGTTTTTGAGCGCTTTTTGGCGATTTTGTTAAAATTTTGCTCGGCAGACCATCCGTCTAGCCTACGCAAAATTTTAACTACAAAGCCCCAAAAATCATCTCAAAATCCTTTGCAATTTGAAATTTATAAAATTCGACAAAACACCAAATTCTAAACGTAAATCGACAAGCGGAAATATCGCTAGGCGGATTTAAATGTTTTGAAGTAAATTTCGTCTCAAGACTAGGCATATAGCCTGTCGCAGGGCGAAATTTACGAAATCATTTAAAGACGTCAGCGAGATGACGCGCTAATAAGTTCCAAGAAACCAGAGGCGTCCCAGCTCGCCGTACCTACCAACACCCCATCGCAGTTTTTGATCCCCGCTATCGCGCCGATATTTGCGGCATTTACGCTACCTCCGTAAAGTAGCGGCGCGCTCGTTTGCTCGCGGATGAAATTTAAAATGCCTTCGATTTGCTCCGCGCTCGCACTTTTGCCCGTACCTATCGCCCAGATCGGCTCGTAGGCGATCAGCAAGCGCTCGTAGCCAAGCTCGATGTTTTTTAGCTGCTCGGCCAAAAACTCCTTCGTACCGCCTGCTTCGTTTACGCTCAAATTTTCGCCGATGCAGTAGACGATCTGCCAGCCAGCCTTTGCGGCGAAGTCAAATTTAGTGCGCAAAAGCTCCTCGCTCTCGCCCAACTCTCGCCGCTCAGAGTGCCCGATCAGCACGCTTTTTACGCCAAACTCGTCCAGCATCGCCTTGCCGATCTCGCCGGTGTGAGCGCCGCTTTCGCACGGGTAGAAATTTTGCGCGCCGAGTTTAAATTTATGAGCGGCAAGATCAAATGCGCTAAACGGAGGAAACACCGTCACGTCGTCGTTTGCGCTTAAATTTGCGTCTAAAATTTCAGCGTATTTAGCAAAGCTCGCTCTGGTGTGATTGCACTTTAAATTTGCTAAAAACCTCACTCCGCAGCCTTTCTAAGCGGTTTTATGCCGGGTAGCTCCTTGCCCTCGATGAGCTCCAGGCTCGCGCCGCCGCCAGTCGAGATAAAGGTCATCTCGTCGGCATCTCCCGCGCGCTCGACCACGTCTGCCGTATCGCCGCCGCCAACGACCGTAGTCGCGTGAGTGTCGATGATGGCGTGGCTCATTTTGATGCTGCCTTTGCTAAATTTATCCATCTCAAAAACGCCCATCGGCCCGTTCCACCAGATGGTTTGCGCGTCGGCGATGACCTCTTTAAAGAGCCTAATCGACGCAGGCCCGATATCTAGCCCCATCCAGCCGCTAGGTATTTCTTGCGCGGGGACGAATTTCACGGCGCTTTCAGCTGAAAACGTCTGAGCCGCAACGACGTCGACAGGTAGGTAAATTTTAACGCCAAGCTCCCTGCCCTTTTGCAAAATTTGCCTCGCGTCCTCAATGAGATCCTCTTCAAGCAGCGAATTTCCGATATTTTCGCCGAGTGATTTTAAAAACGTAAACGCCATGCCGCCGCCAATTATCAACTTATCCACGCGCGGAAGCAAGTTGTGCAGGGCTTGCAGTTTGCCGCTTACCTTGCTGCCGCCAACGACCGCGACAAACGGGCGCGCGGGGTGCTTGATGAGATTTTGGGCGAAATTTATCTCCTTTTGCAGCAAAAATCCCGCCGCTTTATGCTTATCGTCGTAAAATTTAGTGATCGCCTCGACCGAGCTATGCGCCCTGTGGCAGACGCCAAATGCATCGTTTATGTAAAATTCGCCGTATTTAGCAAGCTCGCCGGCTAGCGCCTCGTCGTTTTTGGTCTCTCCCTTTTCAAAGCGCAAATTTTCAAGAAGTAAAATTTCGCCGGGTTTTAGCGCGGCGACTTTGGCTTTGGCATCCGCGCCGATGACGTCCTCGGCAAATATCACGTCCCTATCAAGTAGCCTAGAAAGCCTCTTTGCCACGCCTCGTAGCGAAAATTTCTCCTCAAAGCCGTTTTTCGGTCGTCCTAGGTGGCTAGCCAAAACCACGCTGCAGCCGTTATCTAGGCAATAGCGGATAGTAGGGATCGCCGCGCGAATTCGGCGATCATCGGTGATGTTTAAAAACTCGTCCATCGGCACGTTAAAATCGCACCTGATGAATACTTTCGCGCCGCCCAGCTCAAGATCGTTGATCGATAAAATTTCACTCATTTTTAGCCCTTTACGGCGCGCAAAGCGAGATCTATAAGGCGGTGCGAGTAGCCCCATTCGTTGTCGTACCACGCAAAAATTTTAACCATATCGCCGCAGATCACCTGCGTAGTATCGCTAGCTACGATGCTGCTGTACGAGCTCGTACAAAAGTCGCTGCTAACGCGCGAGTCGTCGTCTACGAGCAAAATCCCCTTCATCGAGCCGTCCGCAGCCTCTCTAAACGCCGCGTTTATCTCCTCCGCGCTTGCGCTCTTACCCAAAATCGCCGTTAGATCGACCATCGAGACGTTAGCAACCGGCACGCGGACCGCTTGGCCGTGCATCTTGCCGTTTAGCTGCGGGAGTACTTTGGCTATGGCCTTCGCCGCGCCTGTCGTGGTCGGAGCGATATTTAGCGCCGCGGCGCGCGAGCGGCGGAAGTCTTTGGCTTTGACGTCAACCAAGCTCTGACCGTGCGTATAGGCGTGGATCGTCGTCATAAGCGCCTTTTGGATGCCGAATTTTTCATCAAGTACCTTTGCCACGGGCGCTAGGCCGTTTGTGGTGCAGCTGGCGTTTGAGATGATCGCTTCGCCCGCGTACTTATCGTCGTTCACGCCAATTACGAAAGTAGGGGTATCGTCCTTCGCAGGGGCGCTCATCACGACCTTTTTCACGCCGCGCGCAAGATAGGGTTCGCACTTTTCTGTAGTTAAAAATTTACCCGTGCACTCCAAAACCACGTCCACGCCGTAATCTGCGTAATTTAGCTCGTTTAGGTCGCGAGTCGAAAATACGCGGATCTTTTTGCCGTCAACCTCGATGTGCCCGTCGTCTATGATCCGCACATCGTGCTTAAACTCGCCGTGCACGCTGTCGTATTTGAGCAGATAGCGCGTCATATCGCGCGTCGCCGTATCGTTGAATGCGACCAGCTCGACATCCTCGCCGGCGAAATTTCGCTCCAAGATGATGCGCGCCGCGCACCTGCCGATACGTCCAAAACCGTTGATCGCGATTTTTACTGCCATAAGTTCTCCTTTTTTTCGGATTTTCGGAGAGAATTTTACTAAATTTGGGTTAATCTTTGATTAAATAAAAAGCCGCGAAATCTATGGTTTACTTTTCAACTATATAATTCGCGAACTTTTTTTAAAGGAGAAAAAATGAGACGAATTGTATTCT
>NZ_CALHXD010000115.1 GCF_938040115.1 uncultured Campylobacter sp.
GTCTAGCCTTGACTTAAAATTTCTGCACAACTCTCAAAATCATCTCACGATACTTCGCCTTATCGTTTCATGTTCAAATTTGAAGTCAAATTTGTAAATTTTACTCACCCAGACCCGCACCTTGAAAATACGAATTTGAGTTTTTAAATTTGACGTATCGATTCAGGCTATTCTCTCTTTGCCTAAAATTTGCTTTTATCAAATTTAACTTCTCTAGCGTCAAAAACGAAAATCAAGAATTTTTCAAATATTTTTATATATAATTATGATACAAAAAATCAAAATTATCATAAAGGATACTAAATGAGATTAGCTATCAGTCTGGCTGCGGCTGCGACGGCGCTATTTGCAAACGGCGCAAATCCCGATGTCATAAAGCCGATAAAGGATTTTACGCCTCCGCCGCCATATACGCCAAACGTCGCTCAAAGCGCGTTTCCGGAAAATCAATTTGACCGCGCGCCAAGGGATGATTATTTTTTCGTGACGGATTTGCTTGATAATTCTATGGATAAATTTCACGTCGCGGGCGGATTTTACGGCAGGACGTTTTACGGTTCGGGACTTTTTAAGTACCGCGGCGCAAATTTCTACACGATTTTAAATGCAAATTTTTCTAAAGCCAACCGCTACAAAGACGGCGGCGGCAGAGAGTGGAACTATGGCTACGCCAGGCAGGGGCAAAGCGCGGTCGTGGGCTTCGTGCCTAGCGAGCTAAGCGAGTTTAGATTTACGCTCGTACACGACAATATCGATGACGACAAGCAGCCTCACCATCTCATGGATGCCGTTAAAACCGAGCGATACATCGGTAAATTTAACGCTCGTATCGGCACGGAGGATCTATCAAATACGCTAAATTTCGAGCTAATGCTGCGCGACGTAAGCAGAAACGCCGACAACTATCATCTAAGAAGCGCGGCGCAGACGGTCAAGGTCGAACTGGATAGAAAAATCGTGGACGCCGACCTAAAATACGACGCGGACTTGGGCGACTTTCACAATCTCGCAGGCATCAGCTATCAACACGATAATCACGAGGGCAAAAGGTATCTAAAACAGCCCGGCGGCTGGGTTTTTAACGGCTATAGGTTTGCAGATGTAACGAATAAACGAACGAGGATTTTTGATACATTAAGCTATAAATTTAACGACTTTCACAAGCTTAGCCTTGCTCTAAACTACGACTGGATGAGGTCAAATTTAAAGGGATTAAACGAGCCTTATTTTGCGCCCGCCGCACCGCTTAGAACGGTAAAAGGGCTTATCCGCAGCGTTTATGGATATGATTTTGACGGTAGCGTCAAGCAAGACGGCTTAAGCGCCAGTCTAAAGTACGATTTCACGCCAAACGAGCTGGATAGCTACTACGCGGCGCTTGAGAGCTTGCAGCGCATACCTGGCAATATGGAGCGATTTAACACGCTTTACGGTCCGATGGATAACGGCTGGGTGAGCAACCCGCTGCTAAAACCGGAGCGCCACAACCGCGTAAATTTGGGCTTTACTTACAAGAGCGAATTTTATAAAGAATACATGAGTTCGCGCCAGGGCGAGGATAGCTTTAGCGTGGGCGGGTACTTTATCGCAGACGACGCGCAGGATCTGGTTATCTACGATCGCCGCCATGCCGCTTCATCCACGCCGCCAATAAACAGAAACGCCGTCATCACGCGCAA
>NZ_CALHXD010000116.1 GCF_938040115.1 uncultured Campylobacter sp.
GCCTCGCTAAATTCAAGCAGGAATTTTACTTTTTCGTCAAATTTAGCCTCAGCGCCGAATTTGCGCCTCAAAGTCCTTAAATTTTCATCGTCCATTATCAAAATAAGATCGCTGCTATCAAAATCTTTTTGCGTTATCAAGGTGGCTTTGTGAGGCGCCACGGGCACGCCGTTTTGCTTCAAAACCCGCACGGTTTCGTAGTACGGCGGCTCGCCTATCTCGTCCTCGTGCGTGGCGCGCGAGTCGATACTAAGGCGCTCTGCCAGACCCGCATTTTCGCTCAAATTTTGCATAACCGACTGCGCCATAGTCGAGCGACAGATATTTCCGTGGCAAACGAATAAAATTTTCATATTTTTCCTTTGATTTAGCATTCGCACGAGCCGTTTTGATCGTCGCACGGATCAAGGTGCGTCGTGATCTGCCATTCAAACTCGCCGTATTTAGCCCTGATAGCGGCTTCTATCTCGTCTGAAATTTTGTGCGCGTCGTAAAGCGAAATTTCGCGGTTAAAGACTAGATGAACCGCGACGTAGCAGATGTTTGCGCTCTTTCTGGTAGCTAGGCCGTGATAGCTTGCTATCTGAGGGCGCGAGCGGATTATCTCCTCGATTTGCGCCGTTATCTCGGGATCTAGCGCTCGGTCAAGCAGCACGCCTACGCTTTCTTTCATCAAATTTATCGCGCTAACGGCGATGTAGCCGCTAATTACTATACCAAAAACGGCGTCTATCGCGGCAAATCCCGTAAATTCGACCAAGATAAGCGAGGCGATAACGGCTAGGTTGCTAAAAAGGTCGCTTTTATAGTGCAGCGCGTCGGCTCTAACGATCAAATTTCTCGTGCGGCGAGCGACGCGGGAAAGGTAGGCGACCAGTAGCCCCGTAACCGCGACCGATAGCGCCATCGCATAGAGCGAAAAAGCCGTATCTACGGGCGCTTGCTCCGTTTGTAGCTTACGCACGCTCTCGTAAAATATAAACGCGCCGGCACCCACGATCAAAACGCCCTCAAACATCGCCGCAAGCGCTTCTAGCTTGGCGTAGCCGAAGTTAAATTTAGCATCGGGCGCGGCCTGGGATTTACGGATGGCGAAGAAATTTAGCACGGAAACTAGCAGGTCAAGCATCGAATCGATCGCCGAACTAAGCACCGCCACCGAACCGCCGATCAAACCAGCGGCAAATTTAACCGCAGCTAGCGCAAATGCCGTCGCACCCGCGACTATCACGGCTCTGCGACCTAAAATTTCATTTTGCCTTTTTATGTCGGCATTGTTTAATTGCATTTAGATTTCGCTTTCGCTTCTTGCGCCTAAAAATCTATTCTGTGAGGAGCAGTGCAGCGAGCCGTTTTGACGCACGAAAACTAGCGAATCCACGCCGATTATCTTATGGTTAGGCAGCTTCTGCGCTAGTCTCTCAAGCGCGATTTTATCGTTGTCATCATTGTACGTCGGCACAATGACGGCGCCGTTTATAAAGATAAAATTCGCATACGTGCAGCCAAGCCTCTTGCCGCCGTAAAATTTAGCCTTGGGAAGCGGCAACGGCACGAGCTTAAAGCCCGTGTTTTCAAGCTCTTTTTTCATCGCATTTAGCTCCTTAAAATGCTCGTCATTTGGATCGTCGCAAGAGGCGTACGCGATGGTATCAGCAGCGATAAAACGCGCCAGAGTATCGACGTGGCTATCGGTGTCGTCGCCCTTTATAAAGCCGTTTTTAAGCCATATCACGCGCCGAAGGCCGAAAAGCTCCTTAAGCCGCGCTTCGATCTGATCTTTGTTTAGATGGGAGTTGCGGTTGTCGTTTAGTAGGCACTTTTCGGTCGTTAGTAGCGTGCCGCACCCGTTAAAATCGATACTGCCGCCTTCAAGCACGAGATCGATACTTCGCAAATCACTTTTAAAACGCTTAGCAAGCTCTAAATTTACGGCATTATCTTTCGAGCTTTCAAATTTACCGCCCCAAGCATTAAATTTAAAATCATAGCTGACGATTTTAGCGCCGTCCTCTACGTCGATCATACCGTAGTCGCGTATCCACGTATCATCGGTATCGATTTTTACGAACTCTACGTTATCAAATTTAGCAAATCGCTCCCGAAAAATCCTCTCCTCAGGGCAGATCAAAACGACCTTTTGAAACGGCGCGATCGCGGCAACCAGCCTCTTGTAGGCGCCCAAAATTTCGTCCAGATACGGCTTCCAGTCGGTGTTTTCGTGCGGAAGCGATAAAAATATCAGCTCTTGTTTTTCCCACTCTGCAAACGCTCTCAAATTCGTCCTTTATTTAAATAATTTCTATCAAAATTTAGAGGTTATGATACCTTTTGCAAGCTTAAATTTTAAAATAAATCATACAAAATTAGTTTTAAATTTAGTTTGCTTTCGCTACAATCTCGCGAAATTATCAAAAAGAAGCTAAAAAATTTATGGATTTTGAGTTTATAAAAGAATTTACGCCGATGTTCGTAAAAGCGGGCATTTTCACAGTCAAGCTCTCACTTTACGGCATTTTACTCTCGCTTATTATCGGCATATTTTGCACGCTGGTTAAATTTTACAAGATCAAGCTCCTAACGCCAATCGTAAACGGCTACATCGAGGTTTCTAGAAACACGCCGCTGCTTATACAGCTTTTTTTCCTCTACTACGGACTTAGTAAATTCGGGCTAAATTTGAGCGCCTTTATCTGCGCGGTCGCGGGGCTTGCGTTTCTAGGCGGCAGCTACATGGCCGAGAGTTTTCGCCTCGGCTTTGAGGCGGTAAAAAAGACGCAGATCGAGGCCGCGCTTAGCGTCGCGCTCACGCAGGGGCAGATTTTACGCTACGTTATCTTGCCTCAGGCTTTTAGCGTCTCGATACCTTCGATCGCCGCTAACGTCATCTTTCTCATCAAAGAAACCTCGGTTATCAGCATCATCGCCCTGCCCGACTTGGTCTATGCGACCAAGGACATCATCGGGCTTTACTACATGACCGACGAGGCGCTTTTTATGCTCGTAGTTAGCTATTTGATTATCATTTTGCCAATATCTTTGGTGTTATTTTGGTTAGAAAAAAGGATGAGAGTTGGACGGAGTTAGTATTTTATTCGACCCGCTAGTTTTAAAGCGGCTGATTTTCGAGGGGCTGTGGATGAGCGTACAGATTTCAGCCATCTCGATCGCCATCTCTCTTGTTTTAGGCACGTTTTTGGGCGTGGCTATGAGCTCGAAAAACAAATTTATCTTTTTTGTGCTAAAAATTGGCCTCGAAATCGTTCGCATAATGCCTCAAATCGTCTGGCTATTTTTGTTTTACTACGGCGCAAGCAAGGCTTTTGGGATAGATATTTCCAAATTTAACGCCTCGCTCATCGTATTTAGCTTGTGGGGCGTGTTTGAGATGATGGATATCGTGCGCGGCGCGATCGTCTCGATACCGCGGCATCAGTTTGAGAGTGCGGCGGCTCTAGCGCTTAGCAAGACTCAAATTTATCTTTACGTCGTGATCCCGCTAGCCACGCGCCGTCTAGTGCCCGCGGGCGTAAATCTGCTAAGCCGTATCATCAAAACCACCCCGATCGTCGCTCTCATCGGCGTGCCAGACCTGCTAAAAGTCGGACAGCAAACGATCGAAGCCGCAAGCCTAACCGCCAACCCGACCGTGCCGTTTTGGATATACGGCTTTATATTTTTATTATATTTTCTCGTCTGCTATCCTATCTCAAAACTATCCAAGATACTTGAAAACAGATGGGCATAAGGAATCAAATGAGCGAAATTTTAAAACTCTCAAATTTAAGCAAATCTTACGGCGACTTGCAAGTGCTAAAAGGTATCGACCTTAGCGTCAAAAACGGCGAAGTAGTCGTGATCCTAGGGCCGTCAGGGTGTGGTAAAAGTACGACTCTGCGCTGCATAAACGGCCTTGAGCCCTTTGACGGCGGGCAGATAGAGATAGCCGGCGAAAAGATCGATAAAGACTACAAAGACTGGATCAAAATCCGCCAAAAAGTGGGCATGGTTTTTCAAAACTACGAGCTGTTTGACCATATGAACGTCATCGAAAACATCGTGCTAGGACCGGTAAAAGCGCAAAAAAGAAGCCGCGAAGAGGTCGAAAAAGAAGCCGAAGCGTGGCTAGAAAAAGTAGGCCTAAAACATAAAAAATACGCCTATCCAAAGGAGCTTAGCGGCGGGCAAAAGCAACGCATCGCTATCGTGCGCGCGCTTTGCATGAGGCCCGAGATCATGCTATTTGACGAGATAACGGCCTCGCTGGATCCAGAGATCGTGCGCGAGGTACTAGACGTCGTCATAAACCTCGCAAAAGACGGCATGACGATGCTAATAGTAACGCACGAGATGGGCTTTGCACGCTCGGTGGCAAATCGTATAGTATTTATGGATGAGGGCAAGATCGTCGAGGAGAGTGAACCGGAGGCGTTTTTCACACATCCAAAAAGCGAACGCGCGAAGAAATTTTTAAATTTATTTTCGTTTTAGCGGCTTAAATTTTACGTTTTGGGGCTAAATTTGAAGGTTTTGTCGTCAAATTTAGCTTTTAAAATCTTGCGTCTTTATCATTTAAACAACTCAAATTTACTCAAAATAACCCGCGCAAATTTGATCCGCCAGGATATTTCTTAAATTTAAAATTAAATTTGCAAATTTATATTGAGTAAAATTTACACCGCCTTTTAAATTTAGCGTTACGTTTTTAAACAAAATTTGATTATTCTCTGCGCCCGTCGTCCGAAAACGTACAAATTTAGTCGTATTTTAGCCAAGCTTTTGTATATTTTGCGCACTTTATTTTAAAGGAGAAAGAATGAGAAAACTTCTGTTTTCATTTTTGGCAACATTCGCCGCCGTCTTTCTAACGGGTCAGGCTAATTTGCAGGCTGCCGAAGCGGACGCTTTGGCCAAAATCAAAGAGCGCGGATACGTGCGCGTGGGCGTCTTTAGCGACAAACCGCCGTTTGGCTACGTCGATAAAGAGGGCAAAAACCAAGGCTACGACATATACTTCGCCAAACGCATCGCAAAGGATCTGCTAGGCGACGAGAGCAAGGTTAAATTTGAGCTCGTAGAAGCGGCAGGCCGCGTAGAAGTGCTAGTAGCCGACAAAGTCGATATCACCTTGGCAAATTTCACCAAAACCCCTGAGCGTGCTAGAGTCGTTGATTTCGCGCTTCCGTATATGAAAGTGTCGCTAGGCGTAGTTAGCCCGGACGGCGCCGTCATAAAAAGCGTGGACGAGCTAAAAGGCAAAAAACTAATCGTCAATAAAGGCACGACCGCGGATGCGTATTTCACGAAAAATCACCCTGACATCGAGCTTATAAAATACGACCAAAACACCGAAACCTTCGCCGCTTTAGTAGATAAAAGAGGCGTGGCGCTAGCGCACGATAACGCGCTGCTTTTTGCGTGGGCTAAAGAAAATCCAGGCTTTACCGTCGGTATCGAAGCCCTAGGCGATGTGGACGTCATCGCGCCTGCTGTCAAAAAAGGCAACAAAGCTCTACTTGAGTGGCTAAATAACGAGATCATTGAGCTAGGCAAGGAAAATTTCTTCCACAAAGACTACGACGCTACGCTAAAACCGATCTACGGCGATAGCGTAAATCCAGAATCTCTCGTCGTTGAAGGCGGAAAGCTATAAAACCCAAAGTCGGAAGAAATTCCGACTTTTTCATTCTATACATTTTAAAATTTAAAGCATTAGGTAAATTTACCACCAGCACAACCTATCGTTTCGATATTTTAAATACGACTAAAATTTTACGCTTGCTTATTATTAAAGCAAATTTGATCCGAAAAATACAATAAATGAACCGCCAAATTTAAGCTCACATATCAAAGTTTGTAAATTTTAATCACTATAGAATTCAAGGATATTTTTTAATTATTAGAAAGGATAGTTTTGTGGATTTTCCTTGTACAATTTGCAAGGAAATTTAAAGAAAAACCTGCGGAAAGCCAAAGCTCTCCGCAGATAAAGGCGTATTACATCATTCCGCCCATGCCGCCCATTCCGCTCATATCAGGCATCGCAGGCATCGGTTTATCCTCTTTTAGCTCGCTTATAGTAGCTTCCGTGGTTAGGAGCAGGCTCGCCACGCTGACCGCGTTTTGTAGAGCCACGCGCTCAACCTTGACCGGATCGATGATACCGGCTTTAAACATATCTACGTACTCGCCAGTAGCTGCGTTAAAGCCGTAGTTATCGTCTTTGCTTACGCTTACGGAGTTTGCCACTACGCCCGCGTCAAAGCCCGCGTTTTCAGCGATCTGGCGAAGCGGAGCGGTTAGCGCGCGTCTTACGATATCGGCACCTATAGCTTCGTCGCCGCTTAGTTTTAGATCCACTTTTGCGCTTGCTTTGATAAACGCAGCGCCGCCGCCGATTACTATACCCTCTTCTACGGCCGCTTTAGTCGCGCTTAGAGCGTCGTCCACGCGGTCTTTTTTCTCTTTCATCTCAGTCTCGGTAGCAGCGCCCACTTTGATGACCGCTACGCCGCCGCTTAGCTTAGCTAGGCGCTCTTGTAGTTTTTCTTTGTCGTAGTCACTTGTTGTTTCTGCGATCTGAGCTTTTATCTGGATGATTCTAGCGTCGATTGCCGATTTCTCGCCTGCGCCGTTTACGATAGTCGTGTTATCTTTGTCGATGATGACGCTTGAAGCTTGACCTAGGTCGCTTAGAGTCGCGCTTTCTAGCGTTCTGCCTAACTCTTCGCTTATTACTTCGCCGCCGGTTAATATTGCAATATCCTCAAGCATCGCTTTTCTGCGATCGCCAAAGCCCGGAGCTTTAACTGCGGAGATATTTAGCACGCCGCGAAGCTTGTTTACCACTAGCGTCGCAAGCGCCTCGCCCTCGATATCTTCAGCGATGATTAGAAGCGGTTTGCCCGT
>NZ_CALHXD010000117.1 GCF_938040115.1 uncultured Campylobacter sp.
AATCAAAAGAAGCAAAATGGTGGCCCCGAATGGACTCGAACCATCGACCACTACCATGTCAAGGTAGTGCTCTACCAACTGAGCTACGGGACCGAAAAATGGAAATTTACCCAAAATAATATTGAAATTAGCTTAAATTTTGCGATTTTTCGTAAAAAGCGAAATTTGAGTGCGATCGGATTTTGTCAAATTTGATCACACTCTACAATCTGAAAATAAAATTACATAAAAGATTACACCTTAATAGAAAAATCTTGATAAATCTTAAAAATAAAATCTCATAAATTCATATCTATTTAGTCAAATTTACATTAAATCCCCTAAATTTAGGGATATTTATGGTAGAGCAAATTTTTAATAAAACTCACAGTAAACTCACGATATTATAATTATAATGCCGTTATGATATTTCATCCAAAGGAGAATGTATGCAAGAGCAAATGTCAAGACGCGACTTGTTAAAGCTAGGTATGGTGGGTGCAGGTGCGCTAGCACTTGGTGCTGTAAATGCGCAAGCAAGCGCGTTAAACGCAAAAGACGTCAAATTTGACGAAGAGTGGGACGTGATCATCATCGGCTCGGGCTTTGCGGGGCTTGCGGCAGGCTTAAAAGCGGCGCAAAAAGGCAGCAAGGTACTAATCCTGGAAAAAATGGGTCGCATCGGCGGTAACTCCGTAATCAACGGCGGCGGTATGGCGGTCGCAAACAACCCGGTGCAAGCAAAAACCAACATCAAAGACAGCAAAGAGCTATTCATCGCCGACTGTCTAAAAGCCGGTCTTGGTATCAATCACACCGAACTTTTGGAGACCTTGGTCGATCGCGGTATGGATGCGTATAACTTCCTAATTGAAAACGGCGTTCAGTTCAAAGAGCACTGCGCACACTTCGGCGGTCACACGGTCGCTCGCTCGCTGCTAACTACAAACGACTCAGGCTCAGGCTACATCCAGCCGATGCTTGAGAAATTTGAAGCGCTAAAAGACAAAGGCTGCGAGCTTCGCCGCCGTGCCAAATTTGACGACTTCGTGCTAGACGACAGCGGCCGCGTCGTGGGTATAACGATCAGAGAAGAGTATAGGTTCGACGATAAGCTTTACAGCGACGATCTAGAAAACACGAGCGGCACGAAAAAGACGCTAAAAGCAAACAAAGGCGTTGTTTTGGCAGCCGGCGGTTTTTGCCGCGATAAAATTTTCCGCAAGCTTCAAGATCCGCGCATCCCTGATGACGTCGATAGTACAAATCACGCGGGAGCTACCGCGGGCGTGCTACTAAAAGCCTTTGAAATCGGCGCGTATCCGGTGCAGGTCGATTGGATCCAGTTCGGTCCGTGGGCGAGCCCAGATGAGAAGGGCTTCGGCACCGCTCCGATCCTAACTCAGCAAGGCACCTTTAAATACGGTATCGCCGTGGATGTACGCAACGGCAAGCGCTTTATGAACGAGCTTGCAGACCGCAAGACCCGCGCGGACGCGGAGTTTAAAATTTTACGCGAGGATCCAAAAGCCTATCCGATAACCTTCGCCGATACCAAAATGGCGTTTAAAGACCTAAGCGAAGAGGTTATTTCTAAAGGCATGGCAAGCGGCAAGCTAGTGGGCGAATGCGCGAGTCTAGATGAGATCGCCAGTAAATACGGCGTGCCTGCGGATGCCTTAAAAGAGAGCGTCAAAAAATACAACGAAGGCGTTAAGGCTAAAAAAGATGAGTTCGGCAAGCAAGAAAGCGCGCTTAGCGAGATCAACGAAGCGGGACCTTTCTACGTCATCCGTCTCTCACCGAAGCCTCACCACACTATGGGCGGCCTAAAAATCAATACCAAAGCCGAGGTCTTATCATCTAAGACGAATAAACCGATCCCAGGCCTCTGGGCTGCGGGCGAGATCACCGGCGGAACTCACGGCGCTAGCCGCTTAGGCACCGTAGCGATCACAGACTGCATAGTTTTCGGAATGATCGCGGGCGAGCAGATCGCCTAACTAGGCCTGGGCGTAAGCTCTTTAAAGCCTTGCCGGTAGCGAAAGCGGACCGGCAAGGCAGTTTTTTAAAAGGTTGCAAATGAAAAAAATCAGTTTTACGGCGCTGTTTCTGTGCTGTATCATCGCGACTTTGTTCGGCGCGCCGTCTGCCAACGACGCCAACGCCACGGACATAGTCGTTTCAGATGAGCTTCGGGCAAAATACAAAATCAAACCTCATCACGAGTATTTGTCGTTTGACTGCGTCGATTGCCACATAAATCAAGGAAGCGATCCGTCTAAATTTAAAAGCATCGGCGACAAGGGCTGTATCAGCTGCCACGGCGACAAAAAGCAGCTCGCTTTGAGGCTTAAATTTATGGATACGCTCAAGGCCAATCCGCACAACTCCGTCCACGACGGTCCTACGCTATACTGCGACGAATGCCACAACGAGCACAAGGCATCTACGAATATGTGTACCGAATGCCACGAGCACGAAGTGCCGCAATGGATGGGGGTGACACCATGAGAATTTCTAAAAAATTACTAGCGCTTATCATCTTAATAAGCGGCATTATAGGGTTTTTCGTCGTCGTGCCGGTGCATTACGCGCTTGAGAAAACAAGCACCGATAAATTTTGCGACGTCTGCCACGAGATGGATCCGATGGTGATCGCCTATCAAGACGATGTCCACTCGGGTAAGGGCAAAACGGGCGTCAAAGCCAAATGCGTCGACTGCCACCTGCCGCACGACAATATCGTAAAATACGTCTATCAAAAGGCCAAAAACGGCGTGTTGGAGGGCTACTCGCACTTCTTCGACGAGCCTGAGAAATACGACTGGAGCGCAAGGCGCAAAAACCGCGAGCACTATGTGTTTGACAACGGCTGCACGAGCTGCCACGCCACCGTGATCGACAGCAAGATCACCTCCGAGCAGGCGCAACGCATGCACGCGCACTACAAAAAGCTCCTAGGCACCGAACGCGAGCTCAAATGCGCGAGCTGCCACGTAAGCGCGGGCCACGGCATCGGACTTCGCAACTACCTAGAGTACTGGCGACCGACGTATAAAATTTACGAAAAGAAGATGATGGAAGAAAAGATCAAGGCGAAGAAGGGATTTTTCGGCGACGAGTATAAACCGAGCGCCGAAGAGCAGGCCTTTATAGACGCTTCTAGCGCGAAGAAATAACGCCTTGGGATTATAAGCGTTTCAATTCGCGATTCAATTCATGCTCCGCCGCGGGTTAAATTTAAAGCTCAAATTTAGGGCTTAATTTGATCCGCGGCGAGTTAAATTCAGCGAAGTTAAATTTTTTCTCGCTTTTATTCCGCCTGATCTGGCAAGTAAAATTTTATCTTTTCTCATCTATTTTACGCCTTTCGGACGAGCTTTAAAATTTATCCAAATTTAAATTTCATCGAAAGAAACCGTGCAAAAATCATCGCTTTTTTTGATATTAGCGCCGTATACTAGGGCGCAGTCAATGCCCGCTATATTAAGGACTTAAAGACAAACATCAGTTTGCCGATGTCAGATATACAGTGCGCTTATTCTACGAAATGCTGCTGAAATTTTACTAGATTAAATAGCTGCGTTAAATTTAATAGCGAGGCTTTGAAATTTTAAAATTTAGCGGATCGGATCGGCAAATTTAAAATTTCATCTCTCTAAGTTTCGCCGAATCTATCATTTAAATTTATCGTCTAAATTTAGCCCTTGCTGCATTAAATTTAAGAGTCCGTGTAAATTTAGAGAGTTTAGATTAAAGCATTTAACAAGAAAGGGCTCGCTTGATAATGCAGATGAGAAAGAGTAAATTTTTCGGGTTCAAACGCCCTTTTTTGCGTCATATATGAGGCAGAATGATACGGATGAGAAAGAGCGGAAAATACTCCGCTCTTTAAAGCTTTAGTCGCCGCTTAGATCAAATTTATACGCAGCTTGTAACCATATCTCGTTCTCGTCGAACTTTCTATTTACGCCGCTAGCGTAGTGGTCGCTTCTCTCAAGCGCAGTGTAAGTTACGCCCAAGCTTAGCCCCTTCACGGCCTTAGGAGCGTAGTTTGCCGTTATCGCCCAGCCCTCTACGTCCATGCTGGTGCCGACCGCTTGACCCGCAGCCCCGCTAGCATTGATATTATTCGTGCCGCCTACTCTGTCCTGATCGCCTTTTACGTAGTGTAGCGCGGTTTTGAAGCCGTCCAAGCCGATAGCGCCGAAGTTATAATCAAGCACGATCTTGTGCGTATCCATACCCGCATATCCCGTGAAGACGAACGGACCTCTAATAGGCAGCGCAGTGTATGATCCCGGGCCGTTGCCGACGCCTAAAATAACGGCATCATCATCGCTAACGGTCGTATAGGCATACGATAGACCGAATCCGAAAAACTCGCTAACCGAGACTCTTGCGCCGAACATATCGCCGTCAAGCCTTCTTGGCTCCAGCCCTCCGTCCACGCGCGAGCCTTTGTAGTTAAGATCAAATCCCAGCTTTAAAACCTCGCCTACGGGCACTTTTACATTTGCCTCGGCAAGATACAAGCTAACGTCGCCGTCTTTTAACGCGTTAGCAGGTTTAACGTCCGTTACCGCTGCGTAAGCGCCGGTTAAAGTAGTATAAGGCAAGGACTTGTTTTGAACGTATGCGGAGAAGATATTTTCAAATTTTACGGTAACGGGACCCGTCATATTACCCAGAATCACTCTATCTTTAAATAAAGGAGCCTTTCCTTCGCCTGCCAGAGCGCCCATAGCGGTTTTACTCCTTCCTTGGAATTTATAAAACCATCCGCCCCACAAGGTAGTATCGGGGATATCTTTGTTAGATATCGCCACGCCCTCGAAAGCCTCTTTAAACGCTCTCGTATAGTTGCCAGCAACGAGCGGAGTAACGACATATTGTCTACCCGCCTTTATATCGGTATTTCCTATGCCGTATCCTAGGTATAATTCCGATAATACCGCACCTTTAGTATACCACTCCTTATCGTAGGCGATCTTATTGCTTGAGCCTACGTGATACGGCATCAACCAGCCCTGCCCGGTAAGCCCTATTCTAAAGCCGTAAAGAGGATCGGT
>NZ_CALHXD010000118.1 GCF_938040115.1 uncultured Campylobacter sp.
GGCGCGAGCAGGGTTGCGTGATACTGCAACCATACGATATGCCTGCGGGCGCGGGCACCTATCATCAGGCGACTTTTTTAAGGAGCCTCGGGCCAAAGCCGTGGGCGACGGCGTACGTAGCACCTTCTCGCCGCCCGACCGACGGTAGATACGGCGAAAACCCAAACCGCCTGGGTGCATATTATCAGTTTCAGGTGCTCATTAAACCAAGCCCGGAAAATATACAGGAGCTTTATCTAAAAAGCCTTGAAAAGCTCGGGTTAAATTTGAAAAATCACGACATCCGCTTCGTCGAGGATAACTGGGAGAGCCCGACGCTGGGCGCTTGGGGGCTAGGCTGGGAGGTCTGGCTAGACGGCATGGAGGTGACGCAGTTTACGTATTTCCAGCAAGTCGGCGGCATCGCGTGCGAGCTGGTTTCTGCTGAGATCACCTACGGTCTTGAGCGACTAGCGATGTACTTGCAGGACGTAAATAGCGTCTATGACATCGTTTGGGACGATAGGGGCGGCAACATCGTTACCTACGCCGACGTGCATAAGCAGGGCGAATTTGAGTGGAGCAAATATAACTTTGAAATCGCGGATGTGGATATGCTGTTTCGCCAGTTTGAAAATGCATTCGGCGAGTGCAAACGCTGCTTGGAGGCTAAAATTTCGCTACCGGCGTATGACTACTGCATGCTGGCGGCGCATACGTTTAACGTCCTTGATGCTCGCGGAGCGATCAGCGTAACGCAAAGGCAAGACTACATCCTAAAAATCCGCGAGCTGGCCAAAGAGTGCGCGCTAACGTACAAGGCTAGTATCGATGCCGCTGCCCAAAACGACGCGAAGGGCGAATAAAATTTGATGAAAATCGGCGAAATTTATAAAATTTTAGACGAGATTAGTCCGTTTGCGAGTCAAGAGGAGTGGGATAATAGCGGGCTGCTCGTGGGTTCGCTTGAGGCTAGCGTAGAGCGAGTTTATCTTAGCCTTGACGTTGATGATGAGCTTTTAGACGAGGTGCAGCCAAACTCGCTCATCATCACGCATCATCCGCTCATTTTTAAAGGGCTAAAATCACTAAATTTGGACGAGTATCCAGGCAGCCTAATCGCAAAGATGATGGCTAAAAATTTAAGCCTGATCGCTATGCACACGAACTATGATCTAAGCCACCTAAACGAATACGTGCTAAGCGAAATTTTGGGATTTACGCCAAAGGAGCGCGACGGATTTTTGCTTTATGCGGATGTAAATTTGAGCTTTGACGAGCTTTGCGAGAGAGTAAAAACAAAGCTAAATTTAAGCCATTTAAGAGTTTGCAAAGGGCGAAAATTTGACCGCAATGCGCAGGTAAAGCGCCTTGCGTTTTGTACGGGAAGCGGCGGAGATTTGATTGATATCGTTAAAGCGGACGTGTTTTTAACCGGGGATCTGAAGTACCATCAAGCCATGAGCGCCGTGCAAAATAATCTTACTATGCTAGACATCGGACACTTTGAGAGCGAGCGGTATTTTGGGGAGTCGCTTGCAAAATATTTGCAAATTTTGCCGATTCCTACTATAATATCCAACTCAAAAAACCCGTTTTCATACAGTTAAAGGAAAAAGATGAATAAATATTTAGAACAGCTAGTCGAGCTCTCAGCCATAGATAAAGACATCGACGATTTTACTCCGCGCCTTGAGAAAGTTCAAAGCGTTTTAAAAGCGACCAAGGACGAGCAGGCGGCGATTTTAGCGCAGATCGAGGAAGCGGCTACGAGCGTGACCGAGCTAAAAAATCAAAAATCTCAAACCAACGCGCACATAGCCGAATTTAGCGCGAAGATAAAAGATGTCGCCAAAAAAAGCGGCGCGGCAAAAACAGAAAAAGAGATAAAAGCGCTTCAACTAGAAGACGAGTTAGCTAAAGAGCAGCTAGAGGCCGCAAACGAAGAGGTCGAAAGACTAGAAAAAATCATAGATAGCAAAAATGCGCTTAAAAGCGAGCTTGAGGCGAAGGCCGCGGAGCTTGGCGAAAATTTGACAAAAATCGAGAGTGAAATCTCGGCCGAAGTCAGCGCTATCGAGCAGCAAAGAGATGAAATATACGCTAAGAAAAATAAGCTAGTGGGCGAGATGAATCAAAAAATCTTGACATTTTACGAGAAGATCCGCAAATGGGCGCACAACACCGCCGTCGTGCCGGTCAAAAAGCAGGCCTGCTACGGTTGCTTTATGCAGATAAACGACAAGACTTATTCTGCCGTCATCAAGGGCGAAGACATCGTGACCTGCCCTCACTGCGGCCGAATTTTATACAAAGAAGCGGCGAACTAGCCTTTAAATTTGATAATAATTTATTACGTTTTAGTCCTCGCGGCGTTTGCCTTGGGGGCTTTACCGCTTGCGATTTTAGCTTTTAAGAAAAAGTACAGAGCCTCGATCCCCGCTAGATTTTTTTTGTTTAAAAATCCCAAATTTGACGCCTCGCGCGTGCATTTTCACGCGTGCAGTTTCGGCGAGGTGCGTTCTATCGCGCCGCTAGTTAGTAGATTTAAAGACGCGGCCGCAGTCTCGGTCGTAACCAAAACCGGCTTTGACGAGGCGAAAAAGATCACGCAAAATACGCGCTTTTTGCCGTTTGAGATATTTTTACCGTTTTGGCTAAAACCCGCTAAAATCACGGTTATTTTCGAGGCCGAGCTTTGGCTGGGGTTTGTTTTTTGGGCTAAATTTAAGGGCTCGCGCGTCATTTTGATAAACGCTAGGATTTCTGATAGGAGCTACAAAAGTTATCTCAAATTTGGCTTTTTTTACAGGTATTTGTTTAAATTTATAGATAAAATTTACGCTCAAAGCGATCTGGATAAACAGCGTCTAGAGCGGCTCGGCGCTAAAAATATCGTCGTTAATGGCAATGTAAAATCAGCCTTTTTGCTAAATCCGAGTAAAATTTATGCTAAGCCAAAAGAGCGCGTGATCGTGCTGGCTAGCACTCATGCAGGGGAAGAGGAGCTGATTTTGCGCGGGTTAAATTTGAGTGCAAACGATAAGCTGATTTTAGTGCCGCGTCATCCGGAAAGATTTGGCGAAGTAGGCGAGATTTTGGCTAAATTTGCTGCTAAAAATGGACTTAGTTTTTCTAAATTTAGCGAAACTAAAAACTTTGACGCGCAGTGCGTGCTGGTCGATGCGATGGGCGAGCTGGTAAATATTTATAAATTTAGCGACGTCGTAGTGCTCGGCGGTAGCTTCGTGCCAAACGTCGGCGGACACAATCCGATCGAGGCGGCGCAGTTTGAAAACGCGGTGATAAGCGGGGAGTTTATATTTAATCAAAAAGCCTTGTATAGCGCGGTTGACGGCATAAAATTTGCAAAAGCGGGCAAGATAAATGTACTTTTACGGCAAGATTTACCAAAAGCAAAAATCGTCGCCAAAGGCGATGCAAGCGAGATTTTAAAAGATATTGAGGAAAATTTATGAAAGAAGAAAAAGCCTATAAACTGCTGGCGATCCAGGAGGGCATTTCAAACAACGAGGCAAAGGAGCTGATTGACGCAGGCTTAGTTAGCGCCAAAGGACAGAGGATCGCCGTGGCGCGCGCTATGATGAGCGCGGCGACTAAATTTAACGTACAAAAACTGCCGCGCCCAAGCGTGATTTTTGAAGACGAAAACCTGATCGCGGTTGATAAACCGGCATTTTTAACGTCGGAAAAAGTGAGCGAAATTTATAAATTTCCGCTACTTCAC
>NZ_CALHXD010000119.1 GCF_938040115.1 uncultured Campylobacter sp.
TCCTTTTTGATAGAAATTTAGAGGAGATTATAGCCCTAAAAGCTTAAAAGAAAAGAAATTTTATAAAAAAGTTACTAAAATGAAGCGCGAAATAAAAAGCAGAGAAAAATCGGCGGAAAAACTCCGCCGAAAAGGGTTATTTTAGAGTAGGGATGTACTCTGATAGAGCCGCGATGTCATCGTCGCTAAGAGGTTTTGCGATAGGTTTCATCATAGCTGCGCTTTTAAATTTATCTAGAGTGCCTGCTTTATAGCCTTTTAGGCTCTCGGCGATCTCTTCTTTTGAAAGCGTGTTAAGCGCAGGAACTTTGTTTAGATACGCTTTTTCCGCTTTCGGTCCGTGACAGGCCGCGCATTTTTTGTAAAGTGTTGCGCCGTCAGCGGCAAATAGGCTACCCGCTAGCAATGCGGCTGCACCTGAAACAATGATAAGCTTTTTCATTTTCAATCCTTTTTGATAAAATTGTATGCGTATTATAGTCTTAAAAGCTAAATTTTACATTATTTTTTTATATTAGTTTATACTGCGGCGCGGACGGCGATTTTCGGTTAAATTTAGATTTTTTTTGTATAATTTTCGCCATGGATAAAACAAAGCTTAAAACGCAGCCGCAAAAGGCGCTATTTCTTGATCGCGACGGCGTGATAAACGAGGATGCGGGCTATGTTTATAGACGCGAGGATTTCGTTTTTAAAGAGGGTATTTTCGCCGCTTTGAGAGAGTTTGCCAAGGCTGGCTACGCGCTAGTCG
This sequence comes from uncultured Campylobacter sp., assembly GCF_938040115.1. GTDB lineage: Bacteria > Campylobacterota > Campylobacteria > Campylobacterales > Campylobacteraceae > Campylobacter_A. Next base: position 752 of record NZ_CALHXD010000119.1, read on the forward strand.
TGGTGACGAATCAATCAGGCATCGGGCGAGGCTACTACACGCTAGAGCAGTTTGACGAGCTTTGCGGGTTTATGCTGGGCGAGTTTGAAAAAGAGGGTGTAAAGATAGAGAAAATTTACTTTTGCCCACACGCACCGGAAGCTGATTGCCTTTGCCGTAAACCGGAGCCAGGCATGCTGTTAAAGGCCGCAAATGAGCTAAATATCGACCTTGCGCGTTCAATCATGATAGGTGACAAGGATAGCGACGTGCAGGCGGGGCAAAGTGCTGGCGTCGGGATAAATTTAAAGCTGGACGACAGTCTAAAAAGCGTAGCGGACGCGCTGGAGTTTTTAAAAAAAGAAGGAAAAATATGAAAGATATAAAAAAGGTCGTGATAACGGGCGCGGCGGGCTTCATCGGCTCAAATTTGGCGCATTATTTTGACGAAAATTTAAAAGACGTAGAAGTGCTCGCCGTGGATAAATTTAGAAGCGACGAGAAATTTAGCAACGGTAATCTAAAAAGCTTCGGGCATTTTAAAAATTTGCTCGGATTTTCGGGCGAAATTTACGAGGGCGACATAAACTGCGCTAAAACGCTAGCTATGATCGAGAAATTCGCTCCCGAAGCGATCTTTCACGAGGCGGCGATCTCGGATACCACGGTAACCGAGCAAGGCGAGCTAATGAGGACGAATCTAAATAGCTTTAAAGATCTGCTAGATATCTGCGAAAAAACGGGCGCTAGGATGATATACGCAAGCTCGGGCGCCACGTACGGCAACGCAAAAAGCCCGCAAAGAGTCGGCGAACGCGAAGCGCCAAATAACGTTTACGGCTTTTCAAAGCTAAAAATGGACGATCTGGGCCGAAAATATGCTAAAAGAGGCGTCGCGGTCGTGGGGCTGAGATACTTTAACGTCTACGGCGCTAGGGAGTTTTATAAAAACAAAACCGCCTCGATGGTGCTACAGTTTGGTCTGCAAATTTTGAGCGGTAAAAACCCGCGCCTCTTTGAAGGCAGCGACAAAATCAAGCGCGACTTCGTCTATATAAAAGACGTCGTGCAGGCAAACCTGCTCGCTCTAAACGCTGCTAGCGGCGTGTATAACGCAGCAACTGGCACGGCAAGAAGCTTCCAAGAGATCGTGGATATCTTGCAGCGCGAGCTGGGGTCAAATTTGCCTTGCGAATACATCCCAAATCCGTACGCGCGCTCATATCAGTTTCATACGCAAGCCGACATCGAGCCGACCAAAAAGGCGCTGGGATACGAGCCTAAATTTAGCCTAGAAGAGGGCATAAAAGACTACGCGGCCGAGATAAAAAGGATATACGAGGAAGAGATAAATGCGTGAAGTACGTGCTTTAGTCGCGGGCGATCTGATGCTCGATCACTACATCTGGGGCAGCTGCGAGCGTATCTCGCCAGAGGCTCCCGTGCAGGTGGTAAAGATAAAAAACGAAACCAAACGCCTGGGCGGAGCGGGCAACGTGGTGTTAAATTTGCTCTCTTTAGGCGCAAAAGTAGGCGTCATGAGCGTGCTAGGAGACGACGAGACGGGCGACGAGATAGAGCGGATATTGTGCGAGCAGGGCGCTAGGGCTGAGTTTATAAAAAGAGAAAAAGGACGCACGAGCTCGATAAAAAGCCGCGTGATGGCGACGCATCAGCAAGTCGTGCGCATCGATAAAGAAAGCGTCGAAGCCATAACGTGCGAGGACGAGTTGGCGGCAAATTTCGCCCGCGCGCTAGAAGGCTACGACGTCGCGTTGCTGTCGGACTACGGCAAGGGCGTGCTGACGCCTGCGCTGTGCCAAAAGCTGATAAAAG
>NZ_CALHXD010000120.1 GCF_938040115.1 uncultured Campylobacter sp.
TCTCCCCCATCACAAGCTTTTTGATAAAGCTGGGCTGCTTTTTGGTAATCTTGATTTACACCTTGACCATTGTGATATAAAAACCCTAAGTTAAAGCAACCCTTAGCGTCTCCCCCATCACAAGCTTTTTGATAAAGCTGGGCTGCTTTTTGGTAATCTTGATTTACACCTTGACCGTTTTGGTATAAAACCCCTAAGTTAAAGCAACCCAAAGCATCTCCCCCATCACAAGCTTTTTGATAAAGCTGGGCTGCTTTTTTGTAGTCCTGCCTTACTCCTTGACCATTTGTATATGAAATTCCTAAGTTATAGCAACCCGCAGCATATCCCCCATCACAAGCTTTTTGATAAAGCTGGGCTGCTTTTTTGTAGTCCTGCCTTACTCCTTGACCATTTGTATATGAAATTCCTAAGTTATAGCAACCCGCAGCATATCCGCCATCGCAAGCTTTTTGATAAAATTGGACTGCTTTTTGATAATCTTGTCTTAGCCCTTTGCCTTCCGCATATAAAGATCCTAAAACGCCGCAACTCAAAGCATTTTCCTCGTCACAAGCCTTCTGCCATAACTGGGCCGCTTTTTGGTAGTCGCCCTTGCTATAGGCTTCTTGCCCTGGCTCAAAAAGATTTTTTGAAAATCCAACAGAAAACAAAACGACGAGTAAAACAAAAACTCTTTTCATCTCTACTCCTTTATATATAAAATATCTAAATTCTATTTTGTCTTTTTTGGGCTTAGATTGTTATTAATTATTTTGGCTCGAGGTAAACTAAGCGGATTTTGTCTGCGACGTTATCATATCTAAATGCTTCTTTGCTATGTTTTGCCTACGAGAACGCGGTTTTCATCGCAACTTACCGGCGCTTATATCGGCATTAAATTTTGCCGAATAAATTTAAAACCCCTTTTTATTATTTTGTACAGTTATAAATAATACCAAAATATTTTTCTTATACTTTAAATATGATTTATCTTAAAGATTTAATAAATAATAAGCTTTGCGGGGGTACAATTTCGTTTAATAAATACCTTCAAAAGGAGCAAAAATGAAAATTAAGTCTTTGGCGCTTATGCTTTTAGGCGTTAGCGCTTACGCGCATTTTGGTATGGTCGTACCGTCAAATTCGACCGTGGACGACGAAAAAGAGGCGAATTTGCAGATTACTTACAAATTTACCCATCCTTTTGAGGGCGATATGATGAACCTGGTCCTTCCAAACGAGGCGGGCGTTTTTGTAAACGGCAAAAAAGAGGCGATAAAAGGCCTAAAAGAGCTAAAAGAGGATAAATTTAGCTACTTTACGGCTAGCTACGACGTAAAAGAGCCTGGCATCTATCAGTTTTATATGGATCCAAAGCCCTATTTCGAGCCTGCAGAGGATAAATTTATAAGGCATATAACAAAAACCGTCGTCGATGCCTACGGCTACGGTGAGGGCTGGGATAAACCGGCCGGGCTAAAAGCCGAGATAGTGCCGCTAACGCGTCCTTATGGGCTTTATAAGGGAAATTTATTTTCAGGCGTGGTTTATTATAAAGGAAAACGCGCCAAAAACGTAACCGTCGAGGTAGAGTACTATAACACCAAAGGGCTAAAAGCGCCGTCCGATGCCCACGTAACTCAGGTCGTAAACACGAACGAGCAGGGCGAATTTAGCTTTGCGATGCCGCTTGAGGGCTGGTGGGGATTTGCCGCTCTGATAGACGACGACCAAAAGATAAAACACGAGGGCAAAGAGTATCCAGTGGAGCTTGGAGCCGTCATCTGGGTGCAAACTAAAGAGTATAAATAAATGCACATTAGCGAAGGCGTTTTAAAACCCGAAATCATCGTGCCTTGCTCGGCTCTTTGCGTTGTTTTGGTCTCAAGCTTGATTTACAAGCTAAAAACGAGCGAGATACCCAAGGTAGCGGCCGTCAGCGCGATGTTTTTTATGGCGTCTTTTATCCACGTGCCCATCGGCATTACCTCGATACATCTCGTGCTAAGCGGCCTTGCGGGGGCGTTTTTGGGCGCAAACGCGGTCTTGGCTATTTTTATCGCGCTGTTTTTTCAGGCCTTGCTTTTTGGTTACGGCGGACTGAGCGCGCTTGGCGTAAATTTGCTCATTATCGCTTCTCCGGCGCTTCTTAGCCCATATCTTTTAAAGCTATCTTTTAAGCGATATAGGCCCTTTTTCTGGTTTTTGATAGGGTTTTTGCCTATACTTTGCTCTTCGGTTTTGCTCTCCTTGACGCTTGTTTTAAATGGCAAAGAGTTTGCGCCCGTGGCCGCGCTTGTTTTTACTTCAAATTTAGCCCTTATGGCGCTTGAGGGGATCATCTCGCTTTTTGCGCTTTCTTTTATTTATAGGGTTAAAAAGGATCTTTTGATTTGCTAAAAATACTTTTAATGATGCTTTTAGCAAGCTTCCTAAACGCGCACTCTCTGAAAGGCTTTGCAAAGCAAGATGGCGAATTTATCGAGATAAAAAGCTATTTTTACGGAAATTCCCCTTGCAAAAACTGCCCCGTAGCTTTTATAAAAGACGGCACCCAGATAGCAGGCGCGCAAACTGATGAAAACGGCTTTGCCAGAGCTAAAATCCCCGCAGATGAATTTGAAATCCTGATCGACGGCGGACTAGCGCACGAAAAAAGGATCAAATTTACCGCAAACAAAGACGAGCTAAAAAGCGCCGAAAGTAACGCGTCAAACGATGTATCAAAGGTCAAATTTGACGAAAGCGAGGAGGATTTTGGGGCTTACGCGCTTAAATTTATCCTTGCATTTGCCGGAATCGGGCTGTTTTTCGGCGGAATTTATCTGGTAAAAAGAGGCAAATGAACCTATCCGTTTTACTCGTTTGTTTTACTTTTTTTAGCTTCAAAGTCTCGCTTTCAAGCGCTACGGACGCCGTTTTCATCGCGCCCGTGCTTTTTTTGGCGATTTTAAATTTTAAAAATCTTTTTGAAATTTTAAAATCCGTTTTAAAACTAAATATTTTTATAATCTTAGTCGTCTTAAGCCTCGTTCTTTACGGAGAATACGCGCTTGCAAAGCTGATATTTATAAGGTCAAATTTGATCATACTTTTTGGACGGCTGGCTTTTTACGGAAGCGATTATTTTAGTATCGCGCTTGCGGTTTCGTCGCTAAATTTAGGCGACAAGCTAACGGCGATTTTTTATTTTAGCGCCAAATTTACGGCCGATCTTAAAACGATATTTTTAAGGCTAAAAAAGACTCTAAAAGTTCGAGGATTTGAGCCTAAAGCCTCGCTTTTTACCTACAAAATTTACGCAAATTTAGTCGCTATGCTTTTTTTGGAGGCGTTTTATAAGGCGAGCGTTCTTGAAAAAACCTTTGTTTGCAGGGGATTTGACGGCAAGCTTTACGGAGATAAAAGCCTCAAAATAAGCGTTAAAGACGCCGCTATAATCGCTTTAACGGCGTGCTGTTATATTTTTAGTTTAGGAGTCACGATATGAGCTGCACGATAAGCCTAAAAAACGTCTGCGCAAAAATAGGCGAAAGAACGCTTTTTGAAAATCTAAATTTAAACGCGACGCACAAGGATAAAATCGCGCTCATAGGCCCAAACGGTTGCGGTAAAAGCACCTTGCTAGAGATAATGGCGGGACTCAAAGCGCCTTGCGGCGGGCATATCGAGCTTTTTCACCATAAAATTTCAAATTTAGACGAGTACAAGCCGTTTCGCCGCGACGTGGGCTATCTTTTTCAAGAGAGCAACGATTGTTTTATCTGCCCGAGCGTGCGCGACGACGTGATGTTTTCGCTACTTAGCCGCGGCGAGGACGAGGACGGCTCTCGCGCAAAAGCTGAGAAAATTTTACGCGAGCTTGAAATTTGGCATCTAAAAGACGAGATCGTTTTTAACCTCTCCGGAGGCGAGAAAAAGCTCGTCGCGCTAGCTGGGATACTGGTGGCCGAGCCTAAAATTTTACTACTTGACGAGCCTACGACCGCGCTTGATGCGGATATGCAAAGAAGGATAGCCGCTATCTTAAAATCCCTCGACGTCACGCAGATAATCGTCTCTCACGACAAGGAATTTATAAGCGACGTAGCGAGCGCGATGTACCGCCTAACCAAAAACGGACTAGAGCCGATATAAAATATTTTTATTTATACTTCTTTAAAAAAGCTCCGAAAATAGCAAAATTTATCAATGTATAATGATATATTTCATAAAATTGATAAATTTTATTTCAAAGGAGAATTTTATGAAAAAATTACTACTTATTTCTATCGCGGCCGCGGTTGCCTTTGGCGGCGAAAATTTGCTCGTAGGAGCTGGCGGCGGATACAAAAAACCCGTCACTGAAGTGATAGAAAATCTCAAAAAAGAGGGCGTTCAGATCGAAGGCGCGTTTGCAAATTTGGGCCAAATCACTATCCAAGCAAAAGAGGGCAAGATGGCTGCGATCGTTGGCGACGAGGCGTTTTTAAAGAAAACCGACCTTGATATAAAAGGCTATGAACGCATCGGCAAGGGCGCTTTGGTGTTAGTCACGCCAAAAGGCAAGCAGATAAAAGACGTATCTGAGCTAAAAAATCTCGCCAAAATCGCGATGCCCGATGCCAAAAAAGCGATCTACGGCGTGAGGACGACGGAGTTTTTGAAAAGCTCAGGGCTAGAGGCCGATCTAGCGCCTAAGATGCTACCGGTCGCGGGCGTACCGCAAGTAGTCGCCTATGTCACGAACGGCGAAGTGGACGCGGGCTTTATCAACTCGACTGAAGCCGTGGCTAGAGAGGGCGAGTTTGGTAGCGTGATATATATCGACGAGGCGCTTTATAGCCCGGTTTTCATCTCGGCGGCCAAACTTCCGGCGTGCGAGGGTAACGAGGCGTGCGCTAAATTTATAGACGAGATAAAAACTCCTCGCTCGAAGGAAATTTTCGCTAAATTCGGGCTAAAATAATTTAAATCGAGGGCTTTTGGCTCGACCGAATTACTTTCAAATTTGACGTAAAATTTGCATCAAATTTGATTTAAATACTAAAATTTGCTCGCTAAATTTAACTCAAATGAAAAGCAAAATTTAACGAAAAAAGGAAAAATTTGCAGGAATTTACCTGGCTTATTCACCCGCTGCTTTTAAGCGCCAAAACGCTTGCCGTTACTTTTGTACTGCTTCTATTTTTAGGGCTTGGCGCGGCTTATTTTTTGGCGTTTTACCGCGGCAGATTTAAGGCTGTTTTGGAAGCGGCCGTGATGTTTCCGCTCATTTTTCCGCCGATTGCTACGGGATTTTTGCTGCTTTACGTCTTGGGGCGAAACGGCGTGATCGGCAAGGCGTTAAATTTACAGATTGTTTTTAGCTTTTCGGCGCTTGTTATCGCTTCGTTTTTAGCGGGCTTGCCGCTGTTTGTAAAGCCCGTTCAAAGCGCGCTTGAAAGCCTACCCAAAAGCCTAATCGAAGCGGGTCAAAGCCTAGGCAAAAATCGCTTTGAGATAGCTGCTTTTATCCTTATCCCAAACGTCTTTAAAAGCGTCGTTTCGGCTCTCGTTTTGGCTCTGGCTCGCGGTCTTGGCGAGGTCGGTATCACGCTGATGCTAGGCGGAAATATCGTGGGCAAAACCGACACCGTTTCGCTAGCTATCTATAATGCGGTTTACGACGGCGAAAACGGCCGCGCGCTCATTTTGAGCGTGATTTTGGTCGTGCTTAGCTTGGTGCTTTTTGGGTTTATAAATTTTCTAGAGCGAGCTAAAAAATAAATTTGCTATTTTAAACGCATAAAGCGACGAAGACTCCGAATTTAGCCCGAGCGTAAAAACAAAATACGGCTTTGCGAGTATAAATTCATTATTTTTTTGCTACAATAAGAAGTTTTGAACTTTAACTATTTAGGAGAAATTTCTATGAAAAAAGAAGACATAAAAGAGCTGATCGAGTTTTTTAACGACATGGATATGAACCGCATAAAGATAAAAAGCGGGGATTTTGAGGTCGAGCTTGAAAAATTCGCCGACTGCTGCGAGCTGCCAAAGCCCGTCGTCCAAGCTCCCGCCCCGACTCCGACTCCGGTAAACGTTGTGGTAAGCTCAGAGGTCAAAGCTCCTGCTAATTCTCCAAAAGACAGCATAAAATCGCCTATGGTCGGTACTTTCTACGCTGCTCCAAGCCCTGGCGCGGCGCCGTTTGTTAAAGTAGGTCAACGCGTGAGAAAAGGCGACGTCGTGGGCATCATAGAAGCTATGAAGATAATGAACGAGATCGAGGCCGAATTTGACTGTCAGATCACCGAGCTACTCGTTTCCGACGGCCAGCCGGTCGAGTTTGGCTTGCCGCTATTTGGCGTGGAGAAAATTTGATGGAAATAAAAAGAATTTTAATCGCAAATCGCGGCGAAATAGCGCTGCGAGCCTTGCGAACGATAAAGGAAATGGGCAAAGAAGCCGTCGTGGTCTACTCCACGGCCGATAAAGACGCGCTCTACGTCAAATACGCCGACGTGGCGATCTGCATCGGCAAGGAGCGCTCAAGCGACAGCTACCTAAATATCCCGGCCATAATCAGCGCGGCCGAGATCAGCGAAGCCGACGCGATATTTCCTGGTTACGGATTTTTAAGCGAAAATCAAAATTTCGTCGAAATTTGCTCGCACCACAAGCTAAAATTTATAGGCCCTAGCGTGGCCGCGATGGCGCTAATGAGCGATAAAAGCAAGGCAAAGCAAGTGATGCAGCGTGCGGGTGTACCGGTGATCCCGGGCTCTGACGGCGCGGTAGCCGACACCAAGGCCGCCAAAGAGCTAGCTAAAAAAATCGGCTATCCGGTCATCCTAAAAGCCGCAGCCGGCGGCGGCGGACGCGGCATGCGCGTGGTCGAGCGCGAAGAGGACATCGAAAAGGCGTTTTGGTCGGCCGAGAGCGAGGCGATGAGCGCGTTTGGCGACGGAACGATGTATATGGAAAAATACATCCTAAACCCGCGCCACATCGAGGTTCAGATCATCGGCGACAGCCACGGCAACGTCCTGCATATCGGCGAGCGCGACTGCTCTATGCAGCGTCGCCACCAAAAACTGATCGAAGAAAGCCCTGCAATACTACTAGACGAAGCGACGCGAGAGAGGCTACACGAAACCGCGATAAAAGCGGCAAAAGCTATCGGTTACGAGGGTGCGGGAACGTTTGAGTTTTTAGTCGATAAAAATTTGGATTTTTACTTCATCGAGATGAACACGCGCCTGCAAGTCGAGCACTGCGTGAGCGAGATGGTGAGCGGCCTAGACATCATCGAGCTAATGATAAAAGTAGCCCAGGGCGAGGCGCTACCGCCGCAAGAGAGCATCACGCTAAAAGGCCACGCCATCGAGTGCCGCATCACGGCCGAGGATCCAAATACGTTTACGCCAAGTCCAGGCAAGATAACAAAATACGTCTGCCCCGGCGGCCGAAACGTGCGCATGGATAGCCACATCTATCAGGACTACTCGATCCCGCCGTACTACGACAGTATGATCGGCAAACTCATCGTCTGGGACACCGATAGAAATAGAGCCATCCACAAGATGAAGGTGACGCTCGAGCAGCTCATCATCGGCGGCATCAAGACCACGCGCGATTTTCACATCGCGATGATGGAAAACCAAGACTTCATCGACAACAACTACGATACCAACTACCTCTCCCGCCGCTAAATTTGCGGCGCGGCGTTTTTGCCTTGCTTGCAGCTTTTAATCGGCCGTAAGCAAGGCGATCTAACTTTAAATTTATTACTATGGCGATAAAATTTTACTCAAAGCTTTTTGACAAGTGATTTTATTAGTAGCCGCGGTATTTGTCTTTTGTGTCATTTTAAAACTTGTCCGTAAGTTTTATTTGCCGCGCTTGCGGTAGTATCTTTTAAATTGGCGCACCTAAACCGCAAATCTTGCGTCTTTGCTTGCGATATTTAAATTTACATAAATGGTCGATTTTTGAAATGTATTTTGGATTTTAGGCGAGTAAGGAATTTGGCAAGAAAATAATTCGGATAAGTTTTTCGTGGTTGAAAATAATGTAAATTTAAAATCGAATTCGTCGGATATATATATTTTAAAATTCGCTACGCTATGATGTTATGCAGGCTTGGGTTACCAAGTGTAAATTTCGCTCCCAAAAAGCCCTTGCACTTTGCTTGTTGCTCGACGAAAACAGTGCCGGCTTTCTATTTTGGTCTATAAAAATTAGCGACTTTTTGTCTAAACCAAGGCGCATTTTTAAATTTAGCCTCGCTTTTTGGCTTTCTCTGCACTTTGTCACGCTTTTTTGCTCATGGTCATTTGCGCGCCTGCTATGCCAATATAGCCAGCTGAAATACCGATTTCTTAACTGTTAAACCGTGTAGCGTCACGCGCTTGCCTAAAGAGCTTTTTGTAAGCACGCAGTATTTCTGCGCACACAAGGTGCGACGAAGCTCGGCGCTAGATGATTTTATCAGCATTAGGCGACGGTTTTCTCTCTTTGGCTATTTTTATCGCACCGCGTAATGGTTTGGTATTGGCTACGGGTCGGCTCAGCAGAGTATCCGAGCATAAGAACCACGCAGCCGTTTGCGGAAATATATCCTCATAAAGCAGATTGGGTATTGCGGGCGATGGCGTCAGGTATAGCTTTTAAAGTCGCGTTAGTTATCAAAAATTTAGCTTTAATTTTTGGATTTGAAGCCGAATTTTGGACGATAAAATTCGGCTTCATTTCTGGTGATTTTACTTAAGGGACAAAAACGAGTTTAAAATCAAATTTTATCCACAGCTACGGTATCACGAGCGGCAACCAAATCAAGATAAAATCTCAAATTTTACCCGTTCGTTTTCCTCCGCAAGGTCGGTAAAAACGGCGATTAGATCGTCTGCATAGTCGCCAAGCGCGCTAAGAGCGGCGCGATTTTTTAGATTTATCAGAGTGGGTTCGTTTATCTCGCCTAAAGCGTCGTAAAGCGCGTCAAGGTTTTTTACGTCGGGATCAAGGCCGAATTTTCGTGCTAGATACTCAAAGGCTGCCGTTTTCTCGCGCATTTTCGCTCCGTTTAGAGTTATGGTTTTCACTGCTGTCTCCGCTCATAAAGTAGATAAAAGTTCTCGTAATGATCGGGCGTATAGTAGATCAGCCCGTCGCTAGAAAACACGATACGCTCGGCTCCGCGTCGCCCTCCGCGGTATCCGATATCGCACTCAAACCACTTTCGCCCGCTAGCTTCGGGTAGCCTTTTTTCTCTGTTTGAAAAGCGGTCGCCGCCGATGCTTTTTTTGTCTGTGACCTGCCATAGATTGCCGCTTTTAGCGTCCCATCCGAGCGCGAGCGCATCTTTTTTGGTGATAAAGTTTCGCGGCAATCCGCCAAATTTATAAATATACGCAGCAACCTCGTCTTTTGAGGTGTAAGTGCCGTCTTTTACGACGTTTGCGGTCGGTACGGCGGCTACGTTTTTGTTTGCGCCGTTTCCTCTAAACTCGCTTTGCGGTTGATTTTGTTTCGGGGCGGCCGAATTATACGGGATGATAAATTTAAACAGCGCCGCGAGTAGCAAAACAGCCAGCGGTAAGATGACGTTTCTAAGTAGTTGTTTGTTCAAAAAAGACCTTTTGGAATAAATTTGAAGCGCTCGCTTCGGGGTTAAATTTGACGTCAAATTTTACGGGTTAAATCCAAATTTGATAATGTCGCGCCGTAAAGACGAGAGTAAATTTACGCTAAATTTGACTAGACAAAAGCCGAATCTAACCGCATAAATCGCAGTCAAATTCGGCTAAATTTACGGCACAATTAAGCTAAATTTGCTCGTCCGAGTTCGTCAAATTTAAAGCGTATTAAACACCCTATCGCCAGCGTCGCCAAGGCCCGGCACGATGTAGTTTTTCTCGTTTAGTCGCTCGTCTATCGCAGCCGTATAGACCTCGACGTCCGGGTAAACCTCGCTAAAGCGCTTTAGCCCCTCGGGAGCGGCGATGATGGAGATAAATTTGATCTGTTTTATGCCATTCTCGCGTAAAAATTTAACCGCGTCGATAGCCGTACCGCCGGTGGCGAACATCGGATCGATGATGATGGCTAGGCGGTTTTTGGCGTCGCGAGGTAGCTTAGCGTAGAAAAACTCCGCCTCCGCGGTCTTTTCGTTTCGCTGAAAGCCCAAAAAGCCCACGCTAGCATCAGGAATGATCGTAAATACGCTATCAAGCATACCCAGCGCCGCTCGCAAAATCGGGCAAATCATCACCTTTGTCGCGAGCTTTTTAGCTTGGGCCTGGGCGACCGGAGTCTGCACGCTCACGTCGCGCAGCGCTAGATCCCTAGTCGCCTCAAATATCATCAGATGGCTGATCTCGTCCACGAGCATCCTAAACTGAAACGGCTCGGTGTTTTTATCCCTTAAAATCGCTAGTTTGTGCTCGATGAGCGGATGAGAGATGAGCCTGACGTTTTTCATTTACAGACCCTTTGCTAGCTTTTCTGTGTAGGCTTTTACGTCAAAATCCTTCACTCTAGCTACGCCGTCGTCGACCGCAGCTTGCGCAACCGCAGGAGCTACCGCCGTTAGGACGCGTTTGTCAAACGGTTTTGGTATGATGTAGTCTTTGCCGAATTTTAGCTCTTTTACGCCAAACGCCTCGCAAACCTCCGCAGGCACGGGCTCTTTAGCCAAATTTGCAAGCGCGCGCGCCGCAGCCATTTTCATATTTTCGGTGATTTTTTTAGCTCTGACGTCTAGCGCGCCGCGGAATATAAACGGAAAGCCAAGAACGTTATTTACCTGGTTTGGATAGTCGCTGCGGCCGGTACCCATCATCACGTCGTTTCGCACGCTAGCGACATCTTCGGGGAAGATCTCCGGAGTCGGGTTAGCAAGCGCAAAAATAATCGGCTCGTCGTTCATCGACGCGACCATTTCCTTCGTCACGACGCCAGGTTTGCTAAGACCCAGGAACATATCCGCGCCCTTCATCGCGTCCGCTAGCGTTCTATCTGCGGTTTCAAGGGCGAATTCGACCTTTTCAGGAGTTAGATCGGTGCGGCCTTTGTGGATCACGCCCTTACTATCAACCATAACGATGTGTTTTGCGCCCAGAGCCTTGTACATCTTCGCGCATGCGATACCAGCCGCGCCCGCGCCGCTAACTACGATTTTGATTTTAGAGATATCTTTGCCTGAAATCTCCATCGCGTTTATCATGCCGGCGCTTGTTATCATCGCAGTGCCGTGCTGATCGTCGTGCATGACCGGGATATCGACTGCTTCTTGTAGCTTGCGCTCTATCTCAAAGCACTTTGGAGCGCGGATATCTTCTAAATTTATGCCGCCGAAAGTCGGAGAGAGCGCTTTGCAGATCTCTACGATCTTATCGGGATCATGCTCGTCTAGCTCGATGTCAAAGGCATCTACGTTTGCAAATTTTTTAAACAAAACCGCCTTGCCTTCCATTACCGGTTTGCCGGCTACCGCGCCGATGTCGCCTAGACCGAGCACGGCCGTACCGTCGGTGATGACGGCTACTAAATTTGCTTTGTTTGTGTATTTGTAGGCTAGCTCGTTGTCGGCCTCGATCTGCTTGCACGGTACTGCAACGCCCGGCGTGTAGGCCATAGATAGGTCTCTAGCCGTCGCGCAAGGGGTTTTTACTTTTATCTCTATCTTGCCGCCCTCGTGATACGCGAGCGCCTCTTCGTTAGTTACGTGTGTCATTTGTTCTCCTTTAAAATATTTCTTATTCGTTTTTTCGTCTCGTCCGCGCCCAAAACTTCGAGCACCTCAAATATCCCCGGGCTTACGCTATTTCCAGTTAGCGCGACGCGAAGCGCCTGAGCTAAGTCTTTTAGCTTTAAGCCGTTTGCTTCTAAAAATTTACCCGTCATCTCCTCGTAGCCTTTGGCGTCTAAATTTTCGCCTAAAATTTCGGCAAATTTAGCCAAATTTTCCTTGCTTTCGGGCGTGATAAATTTAGCGTAGGCTTTCTCGTCGTATGCGCTTGGAGCGTTTATTATCGTCCTTGCGCTCTGGCTCATTTCAACTAGCGTTTTTGAGCGTTCTCGCAATGAATTTAACAGCACCTCGCCCTTTGGCATCGCTTTAAAATCTATGTCAAATTCAAGCATCTCTTTTGCCAGCCTCTCGTACGGCAGAGTCTTGATGTAGTGGGCGTTTAGCCACTCTAGCTTGCTTGCGTTATAGGTGCTTGAGCTCTTGTTTATATCGTGCGGATCGAAATACTTTAGCATATCGTCCATACCGAAAATTTCGTCGTTTCCGTGGCTCCAGCCTAGGCGCACGAGGAAATTTAAAAGAGCCTCAGGCAGATAACCCATGCGTTTATATTCCATCACGTCAGTCGCGCCGTGGCGTTTGCTTAGTTTGCTGCCGTCTTCGCCGTTTATCATCGCGACGTGGTAAAATTTTGGCGCCTTAAAACCAAGCGCATCGTAGAGTACGATTTGCTTCGGGGTATTTGATAGATGATCGTCGCCGCGGATGACGTCGGTTACGCCCATTAAAGCGTCATCTATCACGACTGTAAAGTTATAGGTCGGAGTGCCGTCAGAGCGCGCGATGATGAAATCATCCAGGATATCTTCGACTCTAAATTTGACCTCGCCTTTGATGCCGTCGTCGATCACGATCTCGCCGCTTAGAGGCGCTTTGATACGTATGACGGGCTCGACTCCCTCAGGCGGAGTGCCTGTAAATTCGCGGTAGCGATTGTCGTATTTGGGCCTCTCTTTTCTCGCTTCTTGCTCGGCGCGCAGAGCGTCTAGCTCGTCCTTGCTCATGTAGCATTTATAGGCTTTGCCCTCGGCTAGCAGCTTTTGTACGTACTCTTTATACACGTCGAATCTACGCGACTGATACGTCACCTCGCCGTCGTGATCCAGCCCGCACCAGGCAAAGGCCTCTTTTATCGCTTGCGTGGCCTCCTCGGAGTTGCGTTTTAGGTCGGTATCTTCGATACGCAGCAGAAATTTGCCGCCGTTTGCTCTAGCGTATAAGTAGTTATAAAGCGCCGTCCTAAGCCCGCCGATGTGCAGATATCCGGTCGGAGAGGGGGCAAATCTAGTTACTATTTGTGAATTTTGCATTAAATTTTACCTTTATAGCTTGCGCTTAAATTTAAAATGTTATAATGCTCAAATTATATTTACTTTAGACTTAAACAAAGGTTTTATATGTTAAAAAAGATCTCATTCGCCGCGTTTTTTCTCAGTTTTTGTATGGCTAACGCGAGCCAGATCTCAAACGGCATAGCCGTCATCATCGAAAACGAACCCATCACCGTAAACGAAGTGCGCAAAGCCGCCGCGCAGCTGCAAACAAGCGAAGCTAACGCGCTAAATTTACTGATCCGCGATAGGCTCGAAACCGCACAGATCAAAAACCTAAAAATCGAAGCCAGCGACTACGAGCTAAATCAAAGGCTACAAAAGATCGCAAGCGAGAGCGGTATGAGCGCCTCAGATTTACGCTCGGCCGTGCTATCAAAGGGCGGCGACTACGCGCAGTTTAAAGACGACGTCGCAAAGACTATAAAACAAGAAAAGCTATATCAAAGCATATTTGCCGACGCTAAAATCAACATTTCAGAAAACGCCGCGAGAGCGTATTTTGAGCAAAATCGCGACCTTTTCGCGCACTTTACCGACGTGAGCGTGACTAGATACGTGGCGCCTTCGATGCAGCTTTTAGAGGCCGCCAGACACAGCTCCCCGATGAACACCAACCACAGCGTGCACATGGACGTGATGGATCTAAAAAGCGAGCAGATCCCGCCTCAACTACGAACGATATTTCAGCAGACCCCGGACGGCACTTTTACTCAGATTTTCCAGACTCCCGAGGGCTTTGAGATGTTTTACGTAGCGTCTAAAAAGGGACAAACGATGCCTGAATTTGACGAGGTCAGAGACGAGGCGATGAACGCGCTTTATAAACTCGAGCAAGACCGCGTCATCGGCGAATACTTCAACAAACTCCGCGCCAAAGCTAACGTCAAATATCTACGCTAAACTCAAATTGAGCGCAAATTTAAGCCGATTTGATTCGGCTTAATTTCTTTTATTTTCGGTCAAATTTGACCGATTTTTCTTTAAATTTATTTGCTTACTCGCCAAGACCCGCACCTTTACGACATAAATTTATCTCCAAACGATATCAAATTTAATCTCACGAAGTCATGGATACCATAAGCTACGATAGGCTTTCACTTTCTGAGTAATAGTTTTATGTGGGAAGCAATGAAATACACACAACCTTTTAGCGGCTCGGTCTTGGTCTGTGAGTTTTACAAGAAATTTAACGGTCAAACGATAGTCGCGAGTCGTACGCTAAATACTAAATTTTTAGGCGAAAAAGAGCAGATGGACGATACTCTTTTTAACGATGAATTTAGAGTTTTTACGGATGACAAAGTCGAGGCGAGGTATCTTTTGACGCCCGCATTTATGGAGCGCTTGAGAGAGTTAAAGATAAAATACACCGCAGAGATGGGCGTGAGCGCGACGTTTATGGACGATAAATTTTACCTATTTTTAAACGGAGCGGAAAATAAATTTGAAACAACTATCTTTTCGCTACCGCCTAGCCTTTATGACGTAAAGCAGATAAAAAAGGAAATTTCAGAGCTTTTATCTATCATAGACGAGTTAAATTTAAACCTTGATATTTTTAAGTGAGGGCAAATTTGACGGCTTAGATGATTGGGGATTTTGCAGATAAATTTGAGCGAGAATTTACGGCCGTACCATCTAGTGTCTTACTAGTTAAAATTTAGCCGCTCGCCTTAACCCGTTTTTAGGCTTTTGATGATATAATTTCTCAAAAATAAGACTTTTGCGGTTTGAGGAGAGTTTAAAAATCAGCAAATTTAATCAGCTTAAATTTAACGTCCCAAAAGCGCAAATGCTCTAAAATTTATCAAAAAAGGAGCCAAAATGAAAACGCTAGTAGTTTTATCTCACCCGAATTTCGCCGCCTCTCGCCTAAATAAGGCGCTGGTAAGCGCCGCTAAAAGCGCGGGCGCCGAGGTTCGCCACCTAGAGGGACTTTACGGCACCGACGCCCTTAAAATCGACGTCGCAGCAGAACAGGAGGCGTTTTTGCGCGCCGATCGCATCGTGTTTTTGTTTCCGATGATGGGCTTTAACGTGCCCTCCATGCTAAAGGCCTACATCGACTACGTGCTTAGCCGCGGCTTTGCCTACGGCGAGGGCGCGAAGATCGCTGGCAAACAGCTGCAAATCGCCGTGAGCACGGGCGGCGGGCTAGGCGAATACTCCAAGCACGGCACGATCAAATTTAGCCTAAACGAGATTTTGCTGCCGCTTCAGTGCTGCGCGGACTTTTGCGAGCTCGTTTACGGACGGATTTTTGCTAGCTGCGGCGTGGAGCCGGGCGTGCCTGATAGTGCGATAGAGGCGCATGCGGCGAGATTTACGAAACTCTTAAACGACGAGCTTGAAGAGCACGAATATCAAATTTAACGAAGCAAAATAGCGCGCTTGCGGGCTTAAATTTGCGTTGCTAGCGGCGATTTCCTGCGCGGAGTCGCCGCTTTTTCAAATTTAACCGCGTAAAATGCCTGCTTGGGCTCCCAAACAATGCGAGCGACTCGGCGTATCGCGGAGGTTTTGCGTTATGGCCTTTGCGACGCGAGCTAGCTTTTTGCCTCTTGCTAGGCGGCTTAACCCGCGCCTTTACCGTGCTTTGCTTTATTGTGGGCGTATTTTGCGGCGCGATTTGGTTAAATTTGTGTTATCGCACTAAAGCTCGCGACTGTATCTTTTGCCGCGAGCGATGATTTTAGTTTTATGAAATTTTTACGCATTAGGATTTGGCTTTAAATTTTGGTCATTTTAAAACGGGGCAAATCCTTATAAATTCGGAGTTTTTATGATTTTTGGCAAGATTGATTATCTAAATTTGCTTCCTTTTCACGTATTTTTAAAGCGCTCGCGCCTAAGCTCGCAGGATAAAAAAATCATCGAATTTAAAAAGGGCGTGCCAAGCAAACTAAACCGCGATCTGTGCTGCCGCAGGATCGACGCCGCCGTGATCTCTAGCATCGAAAGCGGCAAAAAACGCTACAAAAAGGTGAGCCTGGGCATCGTAGCTAAGGGCGACGTCAAAAGCGTGCTCGTGCGAAAGGGCACCGCCGCGCGCCCAGATCCTGCGTCTGCGAGCTCAAACGCGCTAGCCGAAGTACTGGGGCTTGAGGGCGAGGTGCTCATCGGCGACCGCGCGCTAAAGGCGTATTTGCGGGAGGGCGAGGAGGCGTTTTACGACCTTGGGCGGGCGTGGCGCGATCGGACGGGCTTGCCGTTTGTTTTCGGGCGATTTTCCTGCGTAAAGGGGCGCGGCGCGTATGAGCGGCTAGCGCGCGAGTTTTTGCGAGCAAATGTCAAAATCCCAAACTACATCCTCGCCAAATACGCCCAAACTAGGGGCATCAGCGCGGATGATATCAAATGGTATCTCAAATTTATCAGCTACGAAATCGGCGCGAAGGAGCAAAAGGCGCTGCGGATATTTTTCAAAGAAGTGCGAAAAAACGGACGCACGGCAAAGCTTTTGGCGCGAGACGAGAAGTAAGCGCAAATTTACTCTAGCGCGCTACTTTTAAAATTTGCCTTTTTATCTCGGGCAGTTTTCGCGGTCGCTTCAAACGCCGTAGTTTAGAGTTGAATCCGCCGCACAACGCTAAATTTTAACCACTCTAAGCGACGTATTTTTTAGAAGCTAACAAGATTTAGTCAAATTTGAAATTTGACGGGCAAATTTACGTCCGTTCTCGTCAAATTTCGCCTGCTTAAATTTTAAATTTGCGCCGCCGCGAGCTCAAATTTTATTCGGTCAAATTTATATTTTAGCTTCGTCTTTGCGCCGAGATTATTTACTTCAAATTCGAGCCAGGGCTAGATTTGCTTCGGTTGCTATCTACGTAAATCACCTTGGTCGGATCGTCTTCAAAACTACTTGTAAAACTTGATATAGAACTCATTTTTTTTATTATCATTTGCCCAGTCGATAAATTCTCTAATCGTAAAAGTAGAATTTTCGTCTGGACAATGTTTTTCATAATGATTAATTCTTAGTTTTTTCCTAAAGTTAAAAAATACGGGATTTACTTTTGTAGGAGTTTCGCCTTGACTTATTGTAATTTCATCTAATCTTTTTTTATTATATTCGTAGTGTTTATAGAAATTTTTATCTATCTGATTTTCTTTATAGCACTCCTCATACGCCTCCTTTAGCTGCTCCTTAGTTGGAGCATTAGGGAGGTCGTATTTTATAAATACCTCAAGCATAGGTTCGTAGTTTTCGTAGTTACCTAGATATGCCCAGCCGCTTAGCTGTAACGGTCTATTTTTCTCTTCGTCTTTTATGCCTTGTAGTCCGCTTCCCATTTTAAACTCTTTGGGTTTATACCCCGTGCTTAGCATTAGTTCTGCCATTTGGGATAGCTTTTTTGAAACTACGTATTTAAACGGCTCAACTTTATCTTTCGTGCATCTCTCGACGCAGGCCGGATTATTTATGTCGGTATCGGGGTATTTTGGATCGACTTTATAGTTTATTGTTATGTTGTCGTCGTCTATCGTGAGCGTTGATATCCATTCGTAGTTATCTTTCGAGTCGAGTATAAAATAAGCCACATACTCCACCTCTTCAAATTTAACCCCTTTTTCTAGTAGTATCTTGGCGGTATCAACAGAGTTTAACATAATGGCATAAGCCATAGGAGATAGACCGAATCTATCTTTAGCCCTTATATCGGCTCCTAAATTTATTAGAGCATTAGAGGTATTTACGTCGTTTCTAAAAGAGCTATACATCAGCGGAGTTCTTTTGTCTCTCATGCTCACATCGGCGGTTAGGTTGTTATCTTTTATAAATTTAACTACGAAATCGATATCTTTTCTATCAAGAGCGGCCCTTAAAGGTACTAGCGTAGCGTTTTTCTCTTTATCACAAACTATATCGGACGAACCGAATCCAAACGCCTCTATCTCCTCTTGCGTTACGTATTTAGCTAGCTCGGAGTTTGGATCTATTTTAGTATCGGGAGTGACGGTAAAACCAGTCGGCATAGAGCTCGAACCAAATTTACCAAATTTAACTCCCAAAAAAGAAAGGTAAAAGAGGATAGCAGCAAAGGCGGCGATGGTGAATATAGATTTAAAAAAGCTTTGCAAATTTGATCCTTTTGCTCATGACTAAATTTACGAAATATTAGCCAAAGGGCGGTTAAATTTGAGTGAAATTGGACGGGAAATTTGGAAAATGCGGGAGTAAATTTGGGCGGGTTAAAGAGACTAAAAAATCGCGCCGAAAACGGATGGGTTTATCTCGTCAAATTTAAAGCGCAAATTTGACGAGAAAACGGCCGCGCGGGCGATCCCGCCTGGTCAAATTTGCCTGCCGGCACGAGCCTAGCAAGCAAATTTAAGCTCGCAAGCCTCAGTCGTCGAACTCTTGCGAGATGACGGGCGAGAACTCCTCCCAGCGGAGTTTTGTTTTGGCCGTAGGCATCTTGCTTTGAAACGGCTCTTTTTTCATCGAGGCTACCGCAGCGCTATCGCCGATCGGCGCAGGAGGCGCCTCCACGCCTAGCACCGCGCGCTCAAGCTCGATAAAATCGCGCAAGATAACCGCGTAAGAGGCGAAAAAGTCCGCGTTTTTGTGAGCGGATAAAAATCTGATAAATTCGTCGATAAATTTGTTCGTAACGTCCGTAAATAGCTTGCTGCTGATATTTGCCGCACCCGCTGCTTCGTCGCGCAAAAAGGTCGCCGTGGCTAAAAATATAAATCCGACGTAGTCCTCGCTGTCCTTGCAGGCCTCTTTGTCCCTGCGGTACGGGCTTAGCTTCAGACACTCGATCACGCGCAGCCTAGCCGCGCCGTCGTCGCGTCCGTCCTCGTAAAACGAGGCGTTTAGCGGGATATTTGAGTAAGAAAAGTCAAAAAGCACGTCGTTTTGCTCTCTGGCGAATTTCTCAAAGTCAAATTTAGCCAAATTTGCAAACGCGGCTTCGCTCTCCGGCGTAACCGGGCTAGTCGCTAGGTAGGCTAGCTGCTCGCGCCAGCGGTCAAATTTACCGCCGTGCTCGTGAAAAAACAGCGGATAGGCCAAAAACTCGTAAAAATACGCGCGCGCCTTGGTTAAGTTATTATCCATTTAAAACCTCTTCTTTCATTTGATCCATTTGCGCTTTTATCATCACTTTGGCTTTGCAGTCCGAGCAGCAATAAAGCGTCTTTAGCTTGGCTTTGTCGCCGTTAAATTTAGGCGCCATGATTGCGGCGATCTTTTCGACGGCCTTTTTGGTCGCAAACTCCTTGCCACACTCGATACAGGCGAAAAGCTCGTCTCTGGCTAGCTCGCTAAAGGTAAAGAAACTAGGCTCCAGATCGATCTTGCCCGGGCGTAAAAATATCGTGTCTTTTTCCGCGCAGCTAAGCTCGCAGTATCCGCACGCGGTGCAGACGCTCGGGTTAAAGACGATGGAATTTGTCTTTTTATCCGCGACCAGCGCAGCGACGTTGCAGGCTCCCACGCAGCTTAGGCACAGCGTGCAGGTGTCTTGATTTATCTCGACGCGGCCGTATCTGATGAGCTCGGTGGTGCTAACCGAGCCTAAATTTTGATCTCCGACTAGCCACTCTAGGCGTTTGGCGAAAATCTCGCGCTTTGGCATGGCGTACTCGGCGATGGAGTGCTGCGAGCCCTCGATAAATTTAGCCTGAGATAGGGCGCTTTTTAGCTTGTCTTCGTTTTGCGCGACGAGGACGGCTTTTTCGTTAAATTTGAGCTCGTAAATTTGATTTAAAATATCCACCGCGTCTTTGGTGCCTTTGCCGATATTTTGCTCGTAGATCACGACCTGCGCGCCGCTTTCTTGAAGCAATGTAAGCAGATGCGTCTCGCTCAAAAATCTCTCGCCGCTCACGGCAAAAGGAAGCACGTTTGCGGGTAAATTTACGCTTAAGTTTTCTAAATTTGCCTTTGCGGGTACGACGAGGGCGATCCGGCCGCGGTATAGTTTGGCTATCTGGGCGAATGAATTTCTTGGCATATCGGAGTAGTCAAGCGCGCCGCTAGGGCAGACGCTCACGCAGCCGCCGCAGTTTATGCAGTCGATGTGGGAGAAAACTAGGTGCTTAGTTTCGTCCTCTTTTAGGATCGCTACCGTAGGGCAGGCCTCGACGCATCTGCCGCAGATCTCGTGTCTGCGCTCGTGGTACTGGCAGATCGTGGAGTCGTAGTGGACGTGGCTTTTAAATTTAAATTTCGGGCTTTGCGCGTCTAGCTGCGCGGCGATTTCCTCGTCGCTTTTGCCCGCGATCTCGTAGCAGCCGCTTTGCTTTAGCATGTATTCGCGCGCGTTTTCTACGAGGAAAAAGTCGCAGTCCACCTCAAACTCGCCGTCTGGGCGCAGCACTAGCACGCTTAGCTCGCCTGCGGCTCCGTAGATAAATTTGATCTCAAAATGCGTCAGCTCGATTGTTTTAAAGCCTTTAACCTTTAGCAAATTCGCCAAATTTTCGCGGCCGCCGTTGCTAACGATCACGACGTTTTTGCCGACGGGTTTTTCGTAGTCGATGTCGCGCGCTAGGTCAAAGGCGCTAGCTCTTGCCTCATAAAGCAAAAGCGTGTTTTTGGCCTTATCTAGCACCGAGTCTGCGGTATTTTTTAGATAAAAATTTATCTCCGGCGCTACGACGCTTGCCTTTAGTTTGGGCGAATTTGAGACGAGATACTCGCCTTCGCCGTTTATCTCGATCTGCTCGTTTAGCATCAAATTCTCGTCAAAATCGTTGTAAAAACCGAATTCTTTCATGATTTTCTCCCCGCGCTACGCGTTATCAAAATTGAGCGCATTTTAATACTAAAGGCATTAATAGGCTCTGAAATTTTACATTTATTTTTTTTAATAAGATTAGATTTATCCAAATTTATGCTAAAATCGCGCTTGGTAACACAAATTTACTAGGAGCGAATTTGAAC
>NZ_CALHXD010000121.1 GCF_938040115.1 uncultured Campylobacter sp.
CTAGGTACTCGCGGCTAACGCTGGCTTGCAGCTGAGGATTTACGACCGAGACTAGCGGATATAGCACGTCGCCGTGGATGGCGAATTTTTGTTTTGTAGCTTTGTTTGTCACGACTGCGCCCGAGTTCATCTCGCTGCCCGTCGCCGCAAGAGTTATGATGTCAAAGATTTTTAGCGCGCGACTCGGGTCCTTGCCCGTGAAAAAATCCCACACATCGCCCTCATATAGCGCGCCTGCGGCAATGGCTTTGGCGCTATCTAGACAGGAGCCTCCGCCTACGCTTAGCACGCTATCGGCGTTAAATTTCCTAGCTAGCTCGATGCCTTCGTAAACTTTGCTTAGCACTGGGTTGCTAACCACGCCGCCAAGCTCTATAAACTCTATGCCGTTTTCTTTTAGGCTCGCTGCGACCGTGTCAAAGAGTCCGTCTTTTTTGATGCGTTCGCTACCGTAGATCAGTAGGGTTCTTTTAGCGTCAAATTCGCGCATATAAAGCCCGATATTTCGCTCTTTGCCTCTGCCGAATTGTATTTTAGTGGGGTTGTGAAAAGTGAAGTCAAACATCTCGTTCTCCTTAAAATTTTAGCCTCATTATAGCGATAAAAGCTAAAATTTAAGTAGAACGAGATTTGCGGATCAGCGCTTATTCGCGCAAATTTCCAAAGTATTTGTCGTCGTTTTTCTCGACGTGTTTGATGTTAAAATGGACGAATTTATATCCGCCAAAAAGCGCCAAAACCCAAAGAAAAAGAAAAACTATCGCTTCTATCATTTTTATCCTTAATATGCGTGATGATCGTGCTTGATCTCGTCGGCCGTGATTTTTTTGCTATCCATCGCACGCCAAACGACGAAAATATAGCCCAAAACAAACGGCACTAGCAGGCTCACGTAGGCCATGACGTTTAGCGTGTAGTGACTAGAGCTTGCGTTTTTGATAGTTAGCGAGCTTTGCAAATTTGAAAACGACGGATAAAACGCCGTATCCGCAAGGCCTGCTATCAAAAATAGTCCCGTAACCGTTAGCACTACGCCAACGCCGTAAGGCACTACGCCGTAGATGCTAGTCGTAAATGCGCCCTTAAATATACCAAAAAGCACGAGTCCGACGCCTATAACTATCATAGCTGCAACAAGCGGCATCTGGAGTAAATTTAGAGCGTATTTAAAGCCAACTAGGCTCACTACGCCGCTCTCGTCGTATGCAAAACCGGTCTTGGTAAATATCCAAGCGATGAATATCAAAAAGAACGGTAAAAAGAAAATCGTATTTTTTAGTACCGCTTTTCTGGCGTTGGCTCTTATCTCCTCATCGTCGATGTTGTTGATGAGATAGAGCGCTCCGCCTACGCGAGAGAGAAAAAATACCGCGATGCCTAGCGGATAGAGCATGATGTTGCCTAGCGCTTCAAGTCCTCGAAACGGCGTTTGCCACTGCACGAAGTTGTGCTCGTTTAGTAAAAAATCGCTACCCGAAAAAAACGTGCTAACGGCCATGCCGATTAAAATAACGCCCAAAGAGCCGTTGATGAAAAGGAAAATTTCATAGGTTTTTTGACCTAGGAAGTTGTCCGGTTTTTTGCGGTATTCGTAGCTCACGGCTTGGAGGATAAAGCAAAACAAAATCGCCAGCCACACCCAGTACGCACCGCCAAAACTCGTAGCGTAAAACAGCGGAAACGCCGCAAAACACGCGCCGCCAAACATTACAAGCGTTGTAAACGTAAGCTCCCATTTGCGCCCGATAGAATTTATCACCATGTCCTTTTGAAGCTCGTTTTTGCAAAGCCCAAAAAGCAGCGTTTGTCCACCCTGAACGAACATCATAAACACTAGCAAACCGCCTAGCAAGCTAACTACGCACCACCAGTAAATTTGTAAAAATTCTAAACTAAGCATGGTTTTCAAATCCTATTTTTATCTGTTTTAGCATGATTTTTATCTCGGCTATCAAAAGCGCCGTAAATAAAACGGCAAATAGCCAGAACGAAATTTTGACGTTTGTGTCGGCTAAATTCGTCGCTCCCACGCCCACGGTCATGAGATCTTGTACGACCCACGGCTGACGCCCGACTTCGGCTACTATCCAGCCCGCCTCGATCGCCACTAGTCCTAGCGGGATACTAAATACGCACACCCACAGCAGCTTTTTGAAATTTTCGATATCGTTTGCCATCGTAAGATACGTAACGACCAAAAATAAAGCCAAAAAGTA
>NZ_CALHXD010000122.1 GCF_938040115.1 uncultured Campylobacter sp.
CCGCCGAATATCGCCTTAAAATCAAAGGCGCTTTTCATGATCATATCAAAGACGGTGGGGAGTTTGTCAAAATTTAAGCAGATCGCGATAAAGGCTAGCAGGATATAGGCAAGTGCCATGAAAGGCACGATATATGAGCTAACCTTGCCGATGACGTGGCTCTTGCTAAAAAACATCACCGCCGCAAATGCCGTTAGGATAATACCGATACCAACCGGCAAGCCGCTATCGCTAAAGCTCGTAGCGCCAGCGCTTTGGTCGTAGTAAATTTGAAAGGCGGAGGTCATAGTGTAGCTTTGTAGGCCGTTAAATCCGTATGCGTACGTGATGATGAGAATGACGGCAAAAAGGCTCGCCATCCACTTGATGCCCAGGCCGTTTTTGATGTAGTATGCCGGGCCGCCTTTAAAGCCGAATACGTCTTTGGTCTTGTAAATTTGAGCTAGCGTACTCTCGGCAAATGCCGAAGCTGCGCCCAAAAACGCCATCAAACACATCCAAAATAGCGCGCCCGGGCCGCCCGCTACGATAGCAGCGGAGATGCCGGCGATATTTCCGATGCCTACGCGCGAGGCGGTGGAGATCATAAGCGCTTGAAAGGACGTGAGATGGTGCTTGTTGTATTTGTCCTTTTTCTCGACTAAAACCTTGCAAGCCTCGAAAAACATCCTAAACTGCACGAATCTAGTAATATAGCTAAAATAAATACCGGTAAGAACGAGCACGATAACCAAAAAATAGCCGTATAAAAAGTCGTTGGCTAGCGACATCTCGTCGTTCATAAATTTTAAAATTTTATCCATCAACCGTCATTCCTTCAAAATTACTTCGCGCCTATCTTGACGCCTTTCATCGAATTTGCCAGCAGTCCGATCGTTGTACCGTTGTGCAAAACGGCCGTTGCGATAGGGTTAAAGAGTCCAAACGTAGCGCCTGCTAGGATGAGCGAGTTTATACCGACGGTAGCGTTAAAATTCGTATTTATCAGCCTCATAGTTTTATTTGCGACGTCTTTTGCGACGGCGACTGAGCCGATGTCGTCTTTTAGCAGGCTTATGTCGGCGGTGGCTTTTGCTATATCGGCGCCCTTTTGCATGCTGATGCCTACGTGCGCTTTGGTGAGGCTTGGCGCGTCGTTGATGCCGTCTCCGACGAAGGCTACTTTTTTGCCTTCGGCTTTTAGCTGCTCGATGATGCCCGCTTTATCGGTAGGTAGGCAGTTTGCATAGACTCTATCGATGCCTAGCTCGCTTGCTACCTGATCGGCTTTAGACTGCACGTCGCCCGTTAGCATTATCAGCTCTTTTACGCCTAGTTTTCGTAGCTTTGCTAGCGTCTGCGCGGCGTTTTCTCGCATGGTGTCGCGCATGGCGATGACGCCTAAGAGCTCTTTGTCGTAGCCTACGTAAAGTAGCGTGAGTCCGCTGCCTACTTCACTTTTTATGATTTCTTCGTGTTTGCTAAATGAAATTTGCTCGTCGTCCTCTAAAAAATGCCGCGAGCCGATCACGACCTCTTTGCCGCCTACGTATGTTTTGACTCCGTGAGCAACGATAAACTCGACCTCGTCGTGGTGGATGTGGTGAAAGCCTATCTCGCGCGCGGCCTTTACGATAGCTTCGGCTACGGGGTGAAAGTAGTGCTCCTCAGCGCTTGCGGTCAAATTTAACAGCTGCGCTTCAGTAAATTCTTTGTTAAACGAGTGAACCTTGACGACGCTTAGGCTACCGTGCGTTAGCGTGCCGGTTTTATCAAATACGAAAGTATCGGCGCTCGCTAGCGCTTCGATAGCTTTGGCGCCTTTTATTAGTACGCCGTTGCGGCCGGCTTTTGAGATGCTTGATTTAAATGCGACGGGAGTGGCTAGCTTTAGCGCGCAGGAGTAGTCCGCCTGCAAGACGCTAGCTACGCGGGTCATATCGCGGCTAAGCAGATACGAAACGCCGGCTAGACTTAGCGTCACTGGCACTAGCTTGTCGGCTAGCTTCGTGGCTTTTAGTCCGACGGCCGATTTTTCGTTTAGCGAGCTTTGGATGTAGGATTTTATCCTAGCAGTCGCGCTCTCGGCTGCTATGCTCTCGGCCCAGATTTTTATGCGCCCATCCTCGACGACGGTTCCGCTCATAACGCGGTCTCCGCGCTCTTTTTTGACGGGTTCTGCTTCGCCCGTCATCGAGACTTGATTTACGCTTGCGGTGCCCTCTACGATGTAGCCGTCGATGCCGATGCTCTCGCCCGCGCCGACAACCACGATGTCGCCCACCTTGACGTCGGCGGTCGCGATTTTTTTGAGGGATTTTTTACCGTGATCATTTATCTCGATCCAGACCTCTTCGATGTTTGGGCGGGCTAGCTCTTTGATGAGGTCGTCGCTGCGGTGCACGGCGCTTTCTTCCATGTATTCGCCGATAGTTAGCATGAGATTTGTGCTATTTGCCGCTAAAAAGTCGCGCCTAGCCAGGCTCACGCCAACCGCAGTGGCTTCGAGTACCTTTGAGGTTATACCCTCGTTTACGGCTTCGCTTGCGCCTTCTTTTAGTAGTGGCGCGGCGGCTATCAGGCTAGCCATAGCTTTTACGCCGTTGCTATTTATGAGAGGCGTGATGGCTAGAGCCGTTGCTGCCTTGTAAATTTCAGCCTTGCTCGGGCTATTTTTGCGCTTGTTTAAATTTGCGATCGGCAAATTTTCGATGAACTCTTTGATCTCGTTTAAATTTGACTCAAAGCCGACGATAATACTTTTTGCTTTTTTGTTTACCCTGACGCTTTTTGCGTACCTAAACTCCGAAATTTGAGCCTCCAGGCGGCTCTCGTCACAGTCCTCGCCGATGCGTTCGCAGACGAAGCGCACGCGGTTTTTAGTCAGGTGCGCGATGCGAACATTATTTTTGGGAGTCAATTTCGGCCTTTACATCTTCAAATCGCTCTTTTAGTTCTTCAAATCCTGCTTGAAGCAAATTTGATCCTTTTGCGATAGCTGAAAATAGCGCTTTTTGCGCGTTTTCGTTTGTTAGCACGTATGCCACGACGCCGCCTATGAGCGCACCTTTTATAAAGCCTGCCGCATTAAAATTTGCAGGGATGAAGTCCTTTAGTGCGTCGTTTATACCGCGATCAAAAGCGCTTGGCGCGCCGGTAGTCTTTACCGTCGTAGTCGTAGTCGTCGTGCTGCCGTCATCGTTTAGCTGATTTACTGTTTGAGTTTGATTGATGTATGGGTTTTTCATTTGCTTTCCTCTAAATTTTTGATTAGTTTCTCCGTCGCAACCACGCCTGCGATACCGACGGCAACGGTTGCCGCAGCCGCAAGATAGCGTGCCGAGACTAGTTTGTTTGATGCGCTGATAGCGCACGCCGTGACGATACCGCCTTGGATAGCGATTTTAGTCGTTTTGGCTACGGCCTGCGTCTTGCTGACCTTGCCTTTTTTATAGTTTAGTATTTCTACGCCGCCCGCTGCTATCGCGCCGATTAGCGCGCCGCTTATCATATGATCTACTGGGAGTCTGGTTGTTGATGTTAAATTCATTCTATACCTTTATTATTTTTCTAAATTCGGTTCAAGCGCGTTTGCGATATCTTCGGCTAGGCTTTCGGTTTGCTCGGCTGCTTTTGCCGGAGCTTTTTTAGCTCTTGGAGCGCTTTTTTTCTTAGATTTTGTTTTTTTGGCTTCTTTTTCAGCGGCTACTTCGGCGCTCGTGCGTCTTTTGCGTTTTTTAGTTTCGGTTTCTTCTTCGCTTGTTTTAGCAAATTTTTTCTCGGCGTACTCTTTTGCTTCGCCTATTTTTTTCTCGGCAAATTCTTTTGCGTTTTCGGCAAACTCTTTGCCTTTATCTAGTCCGCTTTCAAGGGTTGATTTGATTTTGTCTTTGTTGTTAAAAGCCGCGACGGCTAAACCTCCTAAGATTGCTCCTGCGATAAACGGTAATGCCATTTTTTATCCTTTATGTTGAATTTTATTCTTTATCTTTATTTTTGTCTAAATTTTTACTGAGCATCATGCTAGCTAGTCCGCCAAGCGCCAAACCGCCGAAAAATGAAAAATTCGGATTGTTTAAAAGCGCGATAGCGTCCTCTTTGCTGCCTTGTCCAGAGCCTATGCGCTCTAGCGTTTGGCTGATTTGATTAAAGCTGCTTGGATCAAAAGCGTTTAAGATATTTTCGCTCGGATTTTGAGCCGTTTGCGCTTGCTCCTCTTGGTTTGCATTATCCGCTCCTTGAAACTGCGCGGCTAAAATTTGAGCCAGTTTTGCTTTGAGAGCCGGAATGTATTCGTTGTTTGACGTAGCCCAGAGCCTAAAGCAGACGTCTTTAAAGTTTTCATCGCTCAGGCTGTCGGTCAAATTTTCATAAAACGCATTTAGCTCAAGCTCGTAGTTTAGCGCTTTTATAAAACAAGCATCAAGATCCTCGCACGCTAAAGCGCAAAAAACTTGCGAGTCGGCGGGGTCTGCGTATGGCTTTAAAAGCTCTAGCCCACTTTGCCTCACCGCTAAAATTTGATCAAAAATTTCATCTTTTTTGCAGACGTTTTCGTAAAATTTTACTCCCTGCGACTCTAGTAAAAACACCGCATTTGCGGCTTGCTTTAGCTCCTCGTTCATCTTGCGCCGCCAGTAGCTTTTTGAGCTAGATTATTGATGAGGGCTGAAATTTCGTGTAAATTTTCGCCTTTTAGCAGATCGTCCCACATCTTTTTCGGGAAAACTTCGTGGTCGTACTCAATCGTTGCAGAGCCGATTAGCTTATTAAATTTGACGTTTTTTATGCCGTCTATTTGCTTGATCGTTTGATCTATTTTTTCTAACGGCAAGCTGTCCGCTTCTTTTTTGATATCGCTGCTGACGCGGACTCTTAGGCGGCCTGCGACGTGGTGGATCGGCGTGAAATACGAAGCTATGCGTAAGACTAACTCCGATGGTATATGTGGCGCTGCGCTCATGTTTCTCCTTTGTTTTTTGACGTATTATCTATTTGCTACGCTTAAATTTAACTGAAACTTTTTTGCATATCGTTATCAAATCATTTTTGATAAAGAGGCGCAAAAAATGCTATTTGTTTTGACACTTTGGACAAATTCCGTATAAAATCATCGCATGGCCTTCGAGTTTGAAACCTAAATTTAAACAAATTTGCTCTTGTTTTTCTTCTATATATTTATCGAAAAAACTCTCCGCCACGCCGCATTTTATGCAGATTAGATGGTCGTGATGCGACTTTAAATTTAGCTCGAATCTATTTATCCCGCTCTCTTCAAAGCTAAGAACGAGTCCGAAATCCTGCAAAAAATTTAAAAACTGATAGATCGCCGTGAGGCTCACGTTTCGTCTAAATTCGCTTTTGATCTTATTTTGTATTTCGCTCGCACTAAGGTGCTCGTCGCTGGAAAATAAAATTTTTAAAATTTGCTCTTTTGCGGCGGAATTTTTATATCCGTAATCCCGTAAAAGCTCTAAAAATTTCATATAAAATTTATCAAAAGTGTGCATTTTGCCGCCGTTTCAGCCAATTAAAATTAATTTTTATTATAGTAAAAAAAAGCTGATAATGCGATAAATTTAAGACCAATTCTCAAAAAATGGGGATTTTGACTAAGCGGTTATAAAGGTTATTTTGGCATAATTCCGCAAAAATTTTAAAAGGGAAGCCATGACATACGACGAACTAGAGCTTGAAGCGGTTTTGCTGGAGGTTTTGGAAAACCGAGGTAACTTTGAATCGCTTGACGATGAAGAGCTTTTCGAGCTTATCGAAGAGGTCGCAAAATACACGGACGGAGACTATGAAGAAGCGTTTGAATATATGACGCAGTTTTCGCCAATCAACAAAAAGAGATTCGTCTCTCTTTATACGGTTTAGCCGCTAGGCCAAACCGTTTTTTCCTTTTAATTATTTAAAATATTTATTCAATACTTCTTTTAGCGTTTTTGTATATCTTGAGTCTTTCGGAGAGTTGTTGTAGATATCTTCCATATCGTACATTCTATCGTAATAATCATATGTAGCCTCTTTGTCGACCACGATTAAAGATGTATTTATGCTAACGCCTGCAAAAAGGCCTCTGCTTTTACCTCTTAGCGTAGCCCAAGCCGAAATTTCAGGTAGGTCGCTCATTACGCCGGCTTTTTCGCCGGCGGCTAGCACTACGGCATCGGCGCTAAGATCGATTTGGCCTTTACCGTTTATTAGCCCGGCATATGACCTTCTTGATTTAAACAGTACAACAAGGTCGGTTGATTTATAGCCGCCCTGCAGGCCTATACCGCCGCCTTTAAAATTTATAAATATCGGGCTGCTCCATTCATTTTCATCGTTTCTGCCGACGAATATACCATCTCCAGTATGCGTCGTCACCACTAGCCCGCCGCTAACCACATCAGGGATAACCATGATGCCTCTTATTTCGCTAGTATCTTTTAAATTTAGCAGTTTTCTAGAGCCCAAATCGTTTAAGATATCAAATGAAGTTCGTACTTTTTGATTTTGCGTAAAATCCGCATAAGCAAGCTGACCGAGCAAAAGCGCGCAAGCGGTAAGCTTTAAAAATCTTTTCATTTTCGTTTCCTTTTTCGTAAAATTTACCCGCTATTATAGTATTTTTTTATTAAATTTAAAAATTATTCGTTAAATTTACGTAAAGGATATAAATGAAAAAGATTTTTTTGGCTGTTTTGATATGTTTAAATTTGAGCGCAAAAGGACAGGGCGGTACGCCTAGCGAGACTCAGACGATCGTAAACGGCGACGTGGAGATAGTGCGGGTGGAGGCGAAATTTGCAGGAAATTTAAGCATCGATGGCAAGAAAAAGCGCTGGCTTAACGTGCCAGGGGATGAAAATTTAAAATTTGCCATCGTTTCCGCGGGATACCGCCAAAAAGGCGAGATCAAGCTAATAAACGGGCTTAAAGGCGGCGATGAGACGATGGTTTTTAAGATCGTAGAGGGCGAATACAAAAAAGAAAAAATAACCGTCGAGGGCAGCAAGGTGACGCCTCCAAAAGAGGTACTAAAGCGTATCGAGGAGGAGCGCGAGGAGGCGAATAAAATCTACGCCACGGCTAATGTCGGGCTAAAATTTAACTCCAAATTTATCCTACCTATGAGCTCGGCAGTTACGAGTCCGTTCGGTACCGCGCGCGTATTTAACGGTACTTTAAAAAGCTACCACGGCGGCACGGACTTTAGAGCGGCGGTCGGCACGTCCGTGATCGCGGCAAACGACGGCGTAGTCGTCATCGCAAAAGATCGCTACTACGCGGGCGGATCCGTGGTTATAGACCACGGCGAGGGCATTTACACGCAGTACTATCATCTAAGCGCGCTAAACGTAAAAGTTGGACAAAGCGTCAAAAAAGGCGATATCATCGCGCTTAGCGGTGCTAGCGGACGAGTGAGCGGGCCGCACCTGCACTTTGGCGTGATCGCGGGCGGCGTGCAGGTAAATCCGCTAAATTTCGTCAAAAAAATCAACGAAATTTTAAATTAACATTTTTTTCACGACTTTTCTTTAAACTTCGCTCATCTTTTTAAAGGAGAGAAAATGAAAAAAGTAGTTTTGATTAGTATGCTGGTTGCGGGCGGACTTTTTGCCGCGTCGCTTGAAAATAGCACAAATGACGAGCTTTATAAAATGGTCGCAAATGCCGATGCTAAGACGCTTAGCGAGGTAGCGTTTGAGATAGACAAACGCGCTGGCAAGCTAAGATACGAGGCAAAAGAGGTTAAGCGCGGGCTAAAAACCGAGATGGTAAAGAAAATGGATGCTATGAGCGTCGCTGATAGGCAAAATTTCATGCAGGATTTTCGAAAAAGCTACAATGACAAGGTTGGCTCGCTAAGCGTGGCGGAGGCTAAAAGGCTTGATATCGAGCTAAAAGACGATGACGACGATGATTTTCACAAGAAATTTAAGCACGATTTTAAGGGCGGATTTATAAAAGATAAAGACGGCAAAGGGCCGCATATGCCGCAAAATAAAGAGTAAATTTGGCTTTTGCGAGGCGAATTTTCGTTTAAATTTGCGCGAAAATTTGCTCCGTTTTTTACAAATTTAAGCACTTTGGCGACGACGTAAATTTATGAAATTTTACCTTCAAATTTAGATGAAATTTGATAAATTTACGCAGGATTTATTTGTAGCTAAATTTGAGCGCGAGCGAGCGAATTTAAGGTCAATTTAAAGCGTTCAGTGAAATATCGCACGCAAACGAGCCTTGCAAGCAGGATAAATAAAACCCGAAAATCAAGCGGATAAAACGCCGTAAAACGACAAAAACAAACGAAAACGGAGCTAAAATGAGTAAAATTTTGATCGTCGAGGACGAAAATATGCTGCTTGAGATGATGTGCGCGTATTTGCAGGCTCAGGGCTACGAGACTGCGGGCGCGAAAAGCTACGACGATGCGTTAAATTTGGCTTATGAAAGCAACTTCGATCTTTGGATATTTGACGTCAAGATCATCGGCGGCAGCGGCTTTGCGCTACTTGAGGAGCTGCGAAACGCGGGCAAAAATACGCCTTGTATATTTACGACCTCGCTAAATACGCTTGACGACGTGCAAACCGGCTTTACTAGCGGCTGCGACGACTACATCAAAAAGCCGTTTGAGCTAAAAGAGCTACATCTGCGCGTGCAAAATTTGCTAAAACGCACCTTCGTGCATAACAAAAACGAGCTGGTAAATCTGGGCGAAAATTTGGGCTTTGATATGAATCAGGGTTTGCTATTTCGTGACGGCAAGGCTGTCTCGATGCCTAAAAAACAGTCCAGACTGCTCGCGCTTTTGCTAAAAAATCAGGATAAATTTTTAAGTAGGGAGGAGATTTATTCTCAAATTTGGGACTACGACGAGAGCCCTAGCGAGCTTAGCCTGCGCGTTTATATCGCAGAGCTGCGTAAAATTTTAGGCAAAGAACGAATCGTTAGCGCATCAAAGCTAGGCTATAAATATGTTTAAGCTTTTTGTAGCCACTCGGCGGCTTGGGTTTTGGGCCAAAAACGCTACTAAATTTACGCGATATTTTTATGAAATTTGTGGCTCTAGATTTCAAAATTTAGCGGCAAATTTGATTAAATTTACCGCTAACGCGTGGCAAAGGGCAGGGGGCGAGTTTCAAATTTTATCCAAATTTACGCAAGATTTTTGCCGCTTTAGGCTTCAAATTTTACGTCCGCAAAATACCCTCAAATTTAACCAAAAAGGCGGCAAATGTCCTTGCTAAAACCTCTTAAAAAAGCCTTTGCAGCACTATCAGACCGTCAAATCTTACCTATTTTTTTGCTTTATTTTATCACGAGCGCCGCATTTTTGGTCTTTTTCGCGCAGATGTTTTACGAGCGCGAGAAGCATTTTATACTAGATCGCGACGTATTTATCGTGCGAGATTTGCAGCATCACCTGCAAAATAAACTACAAAAAAACGGCGAGATAGACGACGATGATTTCGACGACGTCGAAGCTTTTGCCGTAAATTTAAAAACGGGCGAGGAGATTGAGGATGATTTTGAGCCGCGCGAGGGCATGCCGCAAAGGTATAAGGACGGAACGAGTTCAGTGGTGCAGTTTTATCTCAAAAATCGCCTCGGCGAGGAGGAGTACTATGTCGCAGTCAAGGTCGCAGATCCCGAGTTTGCGATTCTCACGCTAAAACTAAAGATAATATTTTTCTCGTTTATGATACTTCTTGCTATTTTAGTCATAGCTTATTTTATCATCCGACTTTCGCTGCGTCCGCTTTACCGTCGTATCGACTTTTTAAACGGCTTTATCAGGGACACGACGCACGAGATAAACACGCCTCTTAGCGTCATTTTGATGAGTATCGAGATGTTTGAAACCGATCCGAAAAAATATCTAAACAACATAAAAACCGCCTCCAAAACGATCTCGACGCTATACGAGGACCTCACGCTAGTAAAGCTTAGCGGCAAAGAGGACGGCGCGGCGACGAGCTTTAGCCTAAGCGAGCTGGTGCGCGAGAGGATCGGGTATTTTGGGCTAAATTTGGAGCAAAAAAATATAAATTTAAGCACGCAAATCGCCGAGGTGCAGCTGCGCTCATCCTATAAAAAAACGCGAAAAATCATCGACAATCTACTAAGTAACGCCATAAAATACTGCGACGAAAACGGCTCGGTAAGCGTAAATTTAACCCCTGGTGCGCTCGCGATCTCAAACAGCGGTGCAGGTATCGCGAAGGAAAATTTGCCGCGGATTTTTGATCTTTACACGCGGTTTGACGAGCGAAACGGCGGCTTTGGTATCGGGCTTCACATCGTTAAAACATTTTGCGAGGAACTCGGGTTTAAAATCTCGTGCAAAAGCGGCGGAGGGCTAACGGAGTTTCGCGTCGGTTTTGGCGGCAGCGCGACGAAAAATTAAGAGGACGGCGCAAGGTCGGTTTTTGAACCGTAAATTTAAACCTGCTTTTATGGCGTCGAATTTAAGCAGGTTTGATTTACGGTTTTGCGAGATGAAATTTGGTTTTCGTATCGCCTAATCCGCATGATTTTTGAATTATCTTAATGCTTAATCTTTCCGCAACCGATGGCTTTAAATTTGGCGTAAAAGCAAGATAAATTCTGGTAAAATTTGCGATAAAACTATAAAGGAAAATAAGTATGGGTAAGCGGGATGAGGCGCTAAATTTAGCGCTAGATTTCGAACGCGACGGCTTTAGGGTGCCCGGTTTATACGAGCGATTTTGGCAGCTGCAAGGTGATGCGGCGGCGTATTTTACGCTAGCGGACAGCCTGCTGCGTGGG
>NZ_CALHXD010000123.1 GCF_938040115.1 uncultured Campylobacter sp.
AAAACACATCGATAGAATCGTGATCGAGGGGCATACGAACTCTGTTGGTAGCTATATGTACAACCTTGATCTATCGCAAAAGCGCGCGTATTCGGTGCTAGATTTTATCTACTCGTGGAACAAGGATAAGCGCCTAGAGCACTATCTCATCGCTAGCGGGCGCAGTTTTAGCGATCTGGTGATGAAAAACGGCAAAGAAGACCCCGACGCCTCAAGGCGCATCGAGATCAAATTTTCGATCTCGGACAAAGAGTCGATGAAAGAGATGCAAGATCTCTTGGAGCGGCAAAATCAAAAGTATTCAAAAGACTAAATTTAACGGACTCGATTTTTACGTACTTCGCGACGATCTGATGGACGGCGAATTTAACGGCAACAAGGCTAGAAAGCTGGAGTATTTCTTGCATGCCGGTCTAGGCGGTATAAAGCGCGTCGTTAGCTACGGCTCAAGCCAGTCAAACGCGATGTATAGCCTAAGCGTTTTTGCGAAGATGAAGGGCTTAGAGTTTCACTACGTCGTTTCAAATTTAAACTCAAATTTAGCGGCAAATCCAGTCGGAAATTTTAAATTCGCCCTTGAAAACGGAATGAAAATCTACATAGATAAAGATAGACGGGTACGGGCTAGGGCTCTAGCTTACGAACTAGCCGGCCTAAAAGAGGGCGAGATTTACGGCGATGAGGCTGTAAATTTGACGGATGCTTCTGATAGAAACGGGTTAAATTTAAAGGATACGGGCGGGTCAAATTTGAGCAACTTTGACGAACGGTTCGGTTTTACGGATATAAATTTAAATGCAAAAAATATGTCAAATTTGCAAGCTGAAGTCGAGCCGAATTTACAAAATCTAGGCAGAGAAAATTTGAACAAATTTGACGAACAAGCAGAGCTCGAGAGCGCAAATTTCAGCGAATGCAAAAGCCATAAAAACTCAAATTTTAAAAAATCCGCAGACCAAACAAGCTCAAATTTATCCGCCGCGCAGGATTGCTTCATTGGCGATTCGCTTTTTATAAACGAGGGCGTTTGGCAGCCGCAGGCGGAGGCGGGCTTTATCTCGCAGGCTAGGCAGATAGAGCGCTGGGCGGATGCGGAGGGCAAGACCGTTGATATATTTTTGCCCTCGGGTACGGGCACGTCGGCGGCGTTTTTGGCTAAGCATGTCAAATTTGACGTTTTTACCTGTCCTTGCGTGGGCGACGCGGACTATCTAAAAAGCGAGATCGAGGCGCTGACGCCAAACTCAAAGGTTCGCATTTTGCCGCCGCCCAAAAAATATCATTTCGGCGATCTAAAGCCCGAGCTTTATCAAATTTGGCGCAAAGTATGCGAGCAAACAGGGATAGAGTTTGAGCTCATTTACGATCCCGTGGGCTTTTTAACGATGACGTCAAACCTGGGCGTATTTAAAAACGAGATTTTATACATCCACCAAGGCGGCGCGCTCGGAAATATCAGTCAAAAACTAAGATACGAAAGAAAATTTAAGGAGACGAAATGAAGTTTTTACTCACTAGCAACGAAAATTTTAAGGACTATTTTGCGGCTTTGGTGAACCGCTCAAACGGCGATATGAGCGCGGTTATGCCAGCCGTTTCGCAGATACTTGAGGACGTGCGCGCTAGAGGCGACGAGGCGCTCTTTGAGCAGATAGAGAAATTTGACCGCTGGAAACCCGACGCAAATACCCTAAAAATCGGTACCGACGAGATGCAAAAGGCATACGACGGCATAGATAGCTGCCTGCGAAACGCGCTAAATTTAGCCTTTGAGCGCATAAAAAGCTACCACGAAAAAAGCCTGCCAAAAACCTGGATAGAGCACGACGAGCACGGCGTTTTGCTAGGCGCAAAGTACACTCCGCTAGACCGCGCCGGACTATATATCCCCGGAGGCAAGGCCGCCTATCCTAGCTCGCTTCTCATGAACGCCGTCCCGGCCCTGGTCGCGGGCGTTGGGGAAATAGTAGTCTGCACGCCTGCCGTCGGGGGCAAGGTAAATACGCTACTGCTAGCAGCCATGCACGTCTGCGGCATCAAGGAGGCCTATAGGGTGGGCGGTGCGTCGGCGGTAGCGGCGATGGCCTACGGCACGAAAACGATCAAAAAAACCGACGTCATCACGGGCCCTGGTAACATATACGTCGCGACGGCTAAAAAGCTAGTTTACGGCGAGGTAAATATCGATATGATCGCCGGCCCTAGCGAGATCTGCGTCATAGCAGACGAGAGCGCCGACCCTCGCCACATCGCCGTGGATCTGCTCTCGCAGGCCGAGCACGACGAGATGGCTAGCGCCGTACTCATCACGCCAAATCAAGCTTTCGGCGCGACGGTGCAAAGGCATATAAACGAGGAGATTAAGACTCTAGCTAGGCAGCCCATCGCGCAGGTTAGTATCGATAAAAAGGGTGCTATCATCGTAGCTAGCGACCTTGATGAGTGCGTGAGACTGGCTAACGAGCTAGCGCCCGAGCACCTAGAGATCGCGACAAACGACGCGATGGAGCTGGCCGCGCAGATCAGGCACGCGGGCGCGATATTTATCGGGCACTTTACGCCTGAAGCGATGGGCGACTATCTAGCAGGACCGAACCATACGCTGCCCACAGGCGGTAGCGCGAGATTTTATTCGCCTCTCGGGGTTGAAAATTTTATGAAGCGCACTTCGCTCATCTCGCTAAACGCAAAAGGCATAAGCGAGCTGGGAAATGCGTGCATGAAGCTAGCCGATGCCGAGGGGCTGGGGGCGCATAAGCGTTCGGTCGCGGTTAGGCTTGAAGCTCTTAAGTGATTTTAGGGCATTATCTCTTGGACGCTTTTTGAAGGGCTAGTAAAAATAAATACTCACGGACGACCGGTCCGCTCCGTTTTATTTTTACGTCGCAACTTCAAAAATCGCCTCAAGATATAACGCCTTGTATTTAAATTTGTTTCTGTCCGTCGATGGACTTTGCGTCCTATCTTGGGACGAAATTTGATAAAAACATTTAAATTTGCTCAAAACTCTTTGCCGCGAGTTTTGCGTGCGAAATTTGAAGGCTTTTGCATAGTTATCTCTCGGGAGCTTTTAACGGAACTCGCGAAAAAACGGATTGGTGGACTGGCTTGTCCAGCCTGCGCCTATTTTTCACTTCGTAACCCTTAAAATCTCTCCAAGAGATAATATCTCTTGAATTTTTTTGGATAAATTTTAAATTGGCCGCGAGATCGGTGCTTGAATTTTACAAAATAAACATACGAGCGGCTTGCTAAAATTTACGTTTTTATAAAATTTACGGCAATCTCGCAAAAGGAGACAAATGAGTCCGAAAAATCCCGTTTCAAATTTTATTTCAGCGGGTGATGAGATGCTCGCTTTTTTGTCAAATTTGGGCCAAAAGTGGCGTATTAGCGACGACGGAGCGGAGTTTATAGAGCGAAATTTTACTTTTGTCGGCTCAAAACCGGTTTTCCAAAATTTAAAAGATTATAAAACGGCTGATTATAAAAATTTTACCGATATTAAAAACTTTCTAAACTCAAATCCAAATATCCAAAGTAAAATTTTAAGCGGCGAGATAAGTTACGTCGGAGACAATCTAAGCGGCACAGGGGTCAAATTTGACCCTGAGTATTTTTACGATTTTTTAAAATTTACGGTTGAAAACATCCCGGAGCATCGCTATTTTTGCAGTTCCGAGGCGGGCTGGATTTTACTCGTCGCGATGGAGGGATATGTAGAATTTGCTATTCTAAATTAACGGACTCGCTAAATTTAGTCCGCTTATAAACTTGCGCAATCGCCGCAAATCAGCCTTGCGCATGCTGTTGCTTAAAATTAAGCAAATTTGCAAAAATACGTTACCGTTGTCTATTTTTAGCCGCCTGTCTTAAAGTTTCTAAACCCCGCCTTAAATCAGACGGAGTTTAGAAAATATATATATGAGTCAAATTTAGGCAGTTTTTGCACTCTTGTTGCTAAAAATTTCTAAAAATTTAACTGCTATTTTTTGAAATAGTTTTTCTTTTTTACGTTTGCTAAGTAAAAATTTTGCCGTCTCGCTTCTACCAAACATCACCGCAAAGATGTAAGGCGTCATCCCTAATCCATTATTTACTTCGATATCGGCTCCGGCATCAACTAGCGCTTTTACTACGTCTAAGTGCCCCTTAAACGCAGCGCCCGCAAGCGGAGTTTGCCCGCGGTCGTTGCGTTCATCTACTCTAGCGCCGTTTGAGAGTAGCATATTTACGGTATTTAGAGCATTGTTGTAGCTAGCCAGCATCAAAAGCGTATCGCCTTTGGCTGATTTTAAATTTACGCTAAGCCCCGCCTTTATCATCTTTTCTAGCTCGTCTGCTTCGTCTTGCCTCGCAAAATCAAGTGCCATGGCGCAAAGTTCGCTATATCTTTGCTCTTCAGCTTGCGTTAAATTTGTCAAATTTTAGCCTTTAGAGCTGCTCTGACGCCGTTTGCGTACTCTGGCGAGATTTGCTCAAAGTGACCTATCGCGCGCTCTTTTATCACTTCGCTCACGCCAGCCATACTCTCTGCGATATTGCTAAAAAGCTGTGATTTTTGGCTATCGTTCATTAGTGCAAAAAGCGCTCTAGGTTGCGAGTAATAATCCTGATCCTCGGCTCTATGGTCGTATCTTTGCATTGCGCCTTCTAAATTTATATCAGGCTCTAGCAGGCTTCTATCTTCTTTGCCGCCGCCAAAGCTGTTTGGCTCATAGTAGGCCTTGTCGTCGAGTTCATACATTCCGTTATTCATCGCACCGCCCACGACGTAGGTGTTTATTTCGCTTATCGGACGATTTACGCTTAGCTGCGCGTAGTGCGTGCCTATGCGGTATCTTTGAGCGTCTGGATAGCTAAAGATTCTGGCTTGAAGCATTTTATCGGGGCTAAAGCTGATACCAGGGACTATATTTGACGGACTAAATGCGGCTTGCTCTACTTCGTTGAAGTAATTTTTAGGGTTTTCATTTAGCGTCATGACGCCAACGTCGATAAGCGGAAATTCCTTATGAGACCATGTTTTGGTTAGGTCAAATGGGTTAAATTTGACGCTTT
The DNA here is from genome assembly GCF_938040115.1 of uncultured Campylobacter sp. Classification (GTDB taxonomy): domain Bacteria; phylum Campylobacterota; class Campylobacteria; order Campylobacterales; family Campylobacteraceae; genus Campylobacter_A. Next base: position 5,062 of record NZ_CALHXD010000123.1, read on the forward strand.
TTGCTTGATCTTGGGTCATTATTTGGATTTTAAAATCCCAACTTGGAAAATCTCCTTTTTCTATGCTTTCAAAGAGGTCTCTTTGGTTGCTCTCCCTGTCTTTTGCGATTATTTGCGCGGCTTCATCGTTGGTTAAATTTTTAATGCCTTGACGAGTTTTAAAGTGAAATTTGACCCAAAATCTCTCGTTTTTGTCATTTATAAAGCTATAGGTGTGGCTGCCAAATCCATGCATATGGCGGTAGCTAGCAGGTATGCCGCGGTCGCTCATTAAAATCGTAACTTGGTGCATAGTTTCAGGGCTCAAGCTCCAAAAATCCCAAGCGGCTTCGTTTGAGCGTAGATGCGTGCGCGGGTCGCGTTTTTGAGTATGGATGAAATCTGGGAATTTATACGGGTCTTTGATGAAAAAAATCGGAGTGTTGTTGCCGACTAAGTCCCAGTTGCCCTCTTTTGTGTAAAATTTAATCGCAAAGCCCCTTACGTCGCGCTCGGCATCAGCCGCTCCGGCCTCTCCGGCTACGGTAGAAAATCTCAGGAACAGTCTCGTTTTCTCGCCTTTTTGCAAGACATTTGCTTTCGTATAGCGCGAGATATCGTGCGTGATCTCTAGCGTACCGTACGCAGCGCTACCTTTTGCATGGACGGCTCTTTCCGGGATACGTTCTCTGTTTTGGTGGGCTAGTTTTTCAAGTAGTTGATAATCTTGTAGCATTATGCCGCCGCGACTACCCGCAGTAAGCGAGTTTTGATTGTCGGCTATCGGATTGCCTGAAGTGGTGGTTAGTTTTTTCATATTTTTCCTTTTTAATAAAAATTGTTATTTCGGAATTATACTTATTTAGAATAAAATTTTTCTTAAATAATAAAAATTATTAGTAGAAAAATTTATAAATTGTGGATATTGGAAAATTAATTGCATTTTGGCGATAAATTTGCTATTCAATATTTTAAAATTTGACTTATTCTCTTTTTGGATAGGTTGAGAGAGGTTTATGGATATCGGCGAAAAAGAAATATGATAAAATCACAAAAGTCTAAATTTAATCCTAGTGATTTTAAAAGCATTCATAGTAGAGCATTTAATGACGTAAAAGTCTATGCTGTGGTATCAAGCGGCGTTATGGCGTGGGTTTATGGCTAGCTCGTGGTGGAGACGGTTATCTGCTTTGGTTTTCACAAAACGGGCTGGTGGTTTTGGTTGATTTTATTAGCTACCGGAGTTGGTGCCTTTGTTTGGGAGGGTAAAAAAGCAAAAGAGAGATCAAATTTAAAAAATAATATTAGAAGTATTATGGTAAAAAATAAAAAAATATGGATCATAGCGATCGTTTTGGCTTTAGCGATACCAGAGTTGATACTCGCTTTTTTCTACTACGCGGCTGCAACTCAAGACAAATTTGAAAATATCGACAAGAGCAACTTTTACCGCTCGCCTGATGGCGAAATTTACGCTGCTATCGCACACAGCGGCAGGTATTTGCTAA
>NZ_CALHXD010000124.1 GCF_938040115.1 uncultured Campylobacter sp.
ATGCGCAAAATACCAAACGAATGGTTTGAAAAAGTGCGCAAAAACGCAAGCGTAGAGAGCTTCGGTAAGGTTTCTTTGCCTGCGATAACGACGGCAAATACTAGCCTGCGAAATATACCGACTGACGAGGCCATACTCTATAATCCCGTACGCGCAGGCGAGGGGCTACCGTTTGACTACGCTCAGCTCTCTTTCGTCTCGATAGGCTATCCGCTTTATGTTTCGCACTTTTCGGCCGATGGCGCGTGGGCATTTGTCGGTAGCGACGCCGCATGGGCCTGGGTGAAATCGACCGAAATCAAAATTTTAAGCGCGGACGGCGTGCGCGAGCTAAAAAACTCTAAATTTTTAAGCGTTATAAAAGACGAAGAGCCCGTCTACGACAAAAACGGCAACTTTTTATTTTACGGACGCATAGGGGCAATTTTGCCGTTTCAAAGCGAGGATCAGTTTAAATTTTACGGCAAAATCCAGACCCAAAGCGGACTAAAAAACTACGAGATCTCAAAACAAAGCGCAAGCCGCTTTCCGCTTAAATTTAGCGACGAAAACGTAAGAACGCTGGCATCATCGTTGCTCGGGCAAAGCTACGGCTGGGGCGGGTTTGGCGGCAAGCGCGACTGCTCGCTGTTTTTGCAGGATTTTCTAGGCAGCTTTGGCGTGTGGCTACCGCGAAACTCAAAGGCGCAAGGTCAAATCGGCAAGGTCGTAAGCCTAGCAAATCTAAGCGCGGAAGAAAAACTGCGCGTCATCAAAACACAGGCAGTGCCGTATAGAACGCTATTTCACATGAACGGGCACATCATGCTCTACGCTGGTATGCGCGGCGACGAACCGCTCGCCGTGCACGACGTCTGGGGCATCCGCACGAAAGATAACGGTAGAGCCATGATCGGCGGCATAGCGATCACGACGCTAAAAATCGGCTCGGACGTAGCAGACATCGATCCAAAACGTTTGCTAGTTTCGAGAATAAACTCCATGAACACCTTTGAAGTGGCTAGCGGCGAAGAGGCTCAGCGCGCGAAACAATCGGCGATCGAAAAAGCTTACGGCGTGAAAATAGTCGGCAACGAGGTGATTTTTGCGGACGGCAGTAAGGTTAAATTTGACGACGGTGAGGCAAAAGATACTGGCCGCTTGCTAAACCTAGCTGACATCGAGGATACTTTTGCGCAGCCTTATCCGCTCTTTAAGCCTTTGGCGCTACCTAGCAATGACGCGGGCAGATACCGAAACTACGAGCTTTTAGATAAAATTTACGGCGCGAGCGAGGCGGAAGTGAAGGCAAATTTAACCGATGTCGTTTGGCTAAAAAATCACGGCGGTAAAACGTTTAAATTTAACTCCAAAAACGGCGCGGCAGCAGCTCTGCAAGCCGTTTCAAACGAGCTTGACGCGCTAACGGCGAAGAAACCGGAGCTACTAAAGTTTCTTGACAACCCGTCGGGTACCTTTAACTGGCGCGTGATCGAAGGCACAAAGCGCAAGAGCTCCCACTCCTACGGCATCGCGATCGACATAAATACCGACAAGAGCGACTACTGGCGCTGGAGCAAGGACGGTAGTTACCGCAATCAAATCCCTGAGGAGATCGTGCACGCTTTTGAAAAACACGGCTTCATCTGGGGCGGGCGCTGGGTGAGCTTTGATACGATGCACTTCGAGTATAGACCGGAGTTTGGGCATTTGAGATAAATTTGACAGTAGTTTTGACGATAAATTTGAGTGAAAACAGCTCAAATTTATCGTTACGTTTTGGCTGGCGGCAGGATGTCGCCGCTTTGTCCTCTGTTAAAATTTGAGCTCTAATCAAGGCGACAGACGGTTTAAATTTGACTTTTTGGTTATGCGTAAATTTAAGCACCAACGGTTCAAAATTTATCTACCGCTTTAGCTGCTTGTAAAATTTACTCGTTAAATTTAGTTCCGGCTGCACGGCGGTCTGTATATCGAATTTGTTTTAAGCTTAGGTAAATTTGATAAATTTTGGCTCCAACTTGCCTAATAGCGGAATTTATAATAATGTTTACGCCTCTTGCAGCTCGCTCTCAAACATCCGCTTGATCTCGCTTCCAAGCACGCAGTTGCCATCTCGCCAGGGGCGGCAGATCACGTTGCCTTCTTCTCCTTTGCTTAGGCAGACGCAGTTAAAATAGCTCTTGTCCGAAGCGTTGTCCGATATAAGGTAAACAAGCCCGT
>NZ_CALHXD010000125.1 GCF_938040115.1 uncultured Campylobacter sp.
TAAATTTGAACTAAAACCGCAAATTTTACCCAGGCTTTTTTGGTTCTCAAATTTTGATAGCAAGCATATCACTCGTTAAGACGTATACCTAAAAACGTTAAATTTGACGCCAAAGCCGAGCACTATGCCTTGTACCAAACAAGCTACAGTAACGTAACGCCTCGCGCCATAAATACCAAGTGCCAAATTTTAGAGTTTTTGCGGTGCAGGTCTCGGCGAGTAAAATTTGCAAATTTGAACGCAAAAGCAAAGATAAGATACCGCAAAAACGATAAGCTCGCAACGCTAATGCAAAGTAGTCACTCAGTAAATTTTAGCGGCGATAAAACGCGAAGTTTCCCAAGCTAAATTTAACTCTTCCACTGCTTCGCACTGCAAATTTGCTGCCCCTGAAAAGCGACCTCAAGCGCAGCGAAACTGCACAAAATCTCTCTCAAAACGAGCCGCAGTATAAAAGCTAAAATTAAGCAAAAAAGCGCCAAATGAACAACGCATGCATACAGCAATAAACGATATTTCGACGCAGTAAAAGCTAAAAGCAAATTTAAGTCAGCGACGTCGTCTGATAAAGCTTCATCAAATTTTCGTAAAACTCCCTCTCCGTCTGCTTTTCGAGCAGCCCGTTGCTAGGAAAAAGATCGTCGCAAAGCTTTTGGATATTTTCAAATCGGTTCGGGAAAAGCTCGCTCAGTATCATCGCCGAGATGTCGCGCCGCATGAGGATTGCAGGCGGCAAGATACCCGCTAGCAGCAGCGTTTTTAGCGTCTGGGCGTGGTATTTGATATGGTGATGTTGGCCGTGCGGGCAGGTCTTGGTGCTAACTAGCGTCTTGCACTCGTCGCAGTAGACGAGCTCTGGCAGCACGACGATATCTAAATTTAGATCGTTTTTGTAGCGTTCTAGCACCGTGTGAGCGACGTTGTGATCGTAAAACATCCCGATACCGGCGTGATTTTGCCCGACTATGAGCTTATGGGCGCCCAGCCTATGCGCCGCGATGCACTCTAGCGTCGGGTTTAGGTGCGAACTAAAGAGATTTGAGTTCTCAAAAGGCACGATGATCAGGCGGTTTTTGGGGACGTAGTTTTGGATGAAGTATTCCAGCACGCTTTTTTTGAGAGAAAAGCTCATCATCTCGTCCGCGCCGTGGCTTTTTAGTAAAAACAAAAGCACCAGATCGGAGCTATCTATCGTCATCCTAATCAGGCGCTCGTGCGCGCGGTTAAATGGCTCCGCAGTTAGCATGATCGCCGAGATTTTGCGGACGTTTTGCTCCCTTTTGACCTCTTCGATCAGCTTTCTTACCTCGGCTAGCTTGTCGTCGTAGATTTTTATCTCGCCGCTTACGGCCAGTTCGCCGCTTTGGCTTTGCTGTGCGGGCGCAGCTTCGTTAGCGCGAAAGATATTTTGCGAGCTTTTTTCGGCGTTAAATTTAAAAACCTCGCCGACCTCGATATACCCCACGACCTTACCGCCGTTGATAAGCTCGATATGATCGCCCTTTGAGGCGTTTTTTATAGTTTCTTGATTGCGCTTGCCGTGCGGCGCAAAGACGAAAGTATATGGCATCGGCTCGCCGGCCAAAAAGCCCGTCTCGTAGATCTCGTTCGCCTCTTTTTCATTCATCAGGCGGTTAAATTTGCTAAAAATTTGATTTTCTATGAGATCAAGCGCGCCAAAAGCCTCGTCGTTTATCCAAACGGCGTTATTTTTTCTTGACGACGTCATATTTTTTCCTCTTTTCCCAAAGCGATTTGCGCGAGATGCCTAGCTTTTTGCTAAGCTCGGTGTCGGGGTATTTGTCCTGATAGTTTACGATGATGTGCTTGATGTAGTCGTCGATCGTCAAAATTTCGTCGATTTGAAAATTTTTCTCATCGCTTGTGATGTTTAGCGTCTCCATCGGCGTCTCTTCGTTCGGATTGGTCGAGCTTGCGATGATCTTGCGTTTGGCGGCGAGAGATACGATCTGATTTTTGGCCTCTTGGCGTAAAATTTGAAAATTTGAAAAGTACAAAAGCGTGCGCGGATTTGCCGCAGCTATTGCCTCCACGTCGATTCCGGGTTCTAGCGGGACGTATTTGAAGCTCAAATTTAGCGCCTTTGCGTACTCAAAAACAAAGTTATCGGCGTTTATCATTTTATTGCACTTTATAAGAAGCGGCAGCTTTATGCGCTTAAAGTCGAAATTTAGCGCCGAAACCGCCTTAAAATGATAGTTTAAGTAGTCCTGATAGGTCTTTATAAATGTCTGCAGCCGCCTAAACTCCTCAAAATGCTTGATCTTTCGTACCAGCTCCTCGATCATAAACGGCTTTTGTATGTAGTCGCTCGCACCAGCTTTTAGCGGGATCGAGACGGTGTCGTTGCTGATATAGGTGATGAGCAGGATGACGACGGAGTCTTTAAATTTTTGTATGATTTTTAGCGTCTCGTCGCCCGCAAACGCGCTAGAGAGCAACACCACGTCAAAGTGCACGTCCTTGCCGCCCTCCTTTGCCCTCTGCCCAGGCTCGCTTTTCATCGCCTCCGTCGCGCTCCTTGCGATCTCGCACTCATAGCCTAGATTTTCTAGCTTTGAGGCGATGCTTTGGGCTAGGTAGATTTCGTTTTCTATTATCAAAACTCTCATTTTTTTACTTTCGTCGTTTTATTTTTGCGTCCAGTCGTAAATTTTTAGACTCGCCGACGCCGTGGCGGCTATGCCCTCGCCCCGCCCCGTAAAGCCCAGCTTTTCGGTCGTCGTGGCCTTTACGTTTATGCGGCTCGGGGTTAAATTTAACGCATTTGCGATGTTTATTTCCATCGCTGATTTAAATTTACTAAGCTTTGGCCTCTCAGCTATGACGGTGACATCGGCGTTAATAAGCTCAAAACCGACGCTTTGAACGAGCCTATATGCTTCTTTTAGTAACATAGCAGAGTCCGCACCCTTAAATTTATCGTCGGTATCTGGGAAATGTTCGCCTATATCGCCCAGCCCGGCCGCTCCTAGCACCGCGTCTATGAGCGCGTGGATAGCTACGTCGCCGTCGGAGTGAGCCTTTAAATTTCGCTCGAAAGGGATTTTCTCGCCGCCGATTGTTACGAAACTTCCCTCTTTTTTCTCTTCTTCAAAGGCATGCACGTCAAAACCGTTGCCCACGTAAATTTCGCTTGACGGCGCACCAAGGCCGCAAATTTTAGAAAGGTCGTCTTTAAATGTGATTTTTCTAGCGTTTTCATCGCCTTGCACGTACCAAATTTTACCGCCAGCAGCCGCTATCGCCGAGCTATCGTCGGTGTAAATTTGACCTGATTCAAGCGCGCCTTTTAGCATCGCCGTGCGCGAGAGCTGCGGAGTTTGGATGAGCTTGATCTGCTCTCTATCGACGGCCTGGGAGCCTAGATAAACGGTATCGGGCACTTTTAGCGCAGGCACGACGCAGTCGGCGTTTTGGATGCCGCCTATTATGCGAGAAAAAAGCTCCGCGCTAATCATCGGACGAGCGATGTCGCTAACTAAAACAAATTCGCTTTGGACGAGTTTAAGCGCGTTTTTTAGGCTCTCTTGGCGGGTAGCACCGCCTTTTACGAAGCGATACGACGGGGCAAATTTGCTCATATATTTTTCCTCGTTTGAGGCGACGATTATCTCTTTAAAAGCGTAGTGCGAGCTTAAATTTTTAGCCGCAAAGAGCCATAGCGGATCGCCGTGGGCGCGCAACCACTGCTTTTTAACGGGCATTTCAAAACGACTGGAGCTTCCGGCTCCGAGCATTATCAGCGTAACGTCTAGCAAAATTTCTCCTTTGGCGAAGTGTTACGATATTATACATCCTAAAAGCTTGTTTTTATCTTTTTTGAGTAAGATTAGAACCAAAATTTTAAGGAGCGAAACATGAAAGAATTTCGGGTCAAATTTGACTCCGCCGACAAAACTCCGACGCAGATGTACTACGCTAAAAAAGGCGTTATAACGCCCGAGATGAACTACGTAGCGCAGGCTGAGATGCTAGATCGCGAGGTCGTTAGGAGCAAGGTCGCCGCAGGCAAGATGATAATCCCAGCTAATATCCATCACGAAAATTTGCTCCCGATGGCAATCGGCAGGGAAGCCAAAACCAAAATCAACGCAAATATCGGCAACTCAAGCCTAAGCAGCGATATAGACGCCGAGCTTGAAAAACTGCAAATTTGCCTAAAATACGGCGCCGACACGGTCATGGATCTAAGCACGGGCGGCGACCTTGACGCGATTAGAAGCGCTATAATCGCAAACTCCACCGTCCCCATAGGCACCGTGCCGATGTATCAGATCATCCACGATATAAAAGAGGTCGAAAATTTGACGGCGGATGACATCCTAAAAACGCTCGAAAAACAGGCGCGCCAGGGCGTTAGCTACTTTACTATACACGCGGGCTTTTTGCTCAAATTTATGCCGCTGGTCGCAAAACGCAAGATGGGTATCGTTAGCCGCGGCGGTAGCCTAACTGCTAGCTGGATGATGCACCATCACAAAGAAAACCCGTTTTACGAGGCCTTTGACGATATTTTAGAAATTTGCGCCGCTCACGACGTCGCGCTATCTCTTGGCGACGGGTTGCGTCCCGGCTGCTTATACGACGCGACTGATGAAGCTCAGCTTAGCGAGCTGCGGGTTTTAGGCGAGCTAACGCTACGCGCATGGGAGAAAAACGTGCAGGTTATGATCGAGGGGCCGGGTCATATTCCTTTAAACCAAATAGAGTATAATATGAAAATCGAACGCGAGCTGTGCCACGGCGCGCCTTTTTACGTGCTAGGGCCGCTACCTACGGACATCGGCGCGGGGTACGATCACATCACTTCGGCTATCGGCGGGACGATGGCGGCCTTTTACGGAGCCTCGATGCTGTGCTACGTGACGCCTAAAGAGCACCTAGGCCTACCTAACGCAAACGACGTCAGAGAGGGCATCGTAGCGCATAAGATCGCCGCTCACGCAGCCGACGTCGCGCTAGGCAAAGCAGGCGCAATAGAGCGCGATCACGCGATGAGCGACGCTAGATACGCTTTTGACTGGAACAAGCAGTTTGAGCTGAGTCTAGACCCCGAAAGAGCGCGCGAGCTACATGACGAGAGCTTGCCGCAAGAGTCGTTTAAAAAGGCGGAATTTTGCTCGATGTGCGGGCCTAAATTTTGCGCGTATAAAATTTCAAAAAATCTAATGAAGGAGAAAAATGTTAAGTAAAGAGGAAGTCTTAAATAGACTAAAAGGCGTGATATATCCGGGCTTTGAGAAAGATATCGTGAGCTTTGGATTCGTAAAAAACGTCGAAATCGGCGAGAAAATTTTAATCGAGGTCGAGATCGTAAGCTCAAATCCCGACGTAGCAAACGAGCTGCGAACCGATATAAAGCGCGTGATGGGCTCAAACGAGTGCGTTGTTAGTATCATACAACCAAAAATACCCGAGGAAAAAAGCAACACACAAAGCGGTAAAAACATCGCTCCGCAGATCAAAAATTTCGTAATGGTAAGCTCGGGCAAAGGCGGCGTGGGCAAGAGCACTACGACGTTAAATTTGGCTATCTCAATGGCGAAGCTAGGCAAAAAAGTAGGCATCCTAGACGCCGACATCTACGGTCCAAACATCCCTAGAATGCTCGGCGAAGTAGGCACGCAGCCTCAAGTCGTCGGCAACAAGCTAAAACCGATCCTAACTCACGGCGTCGAGATGATGAGTATGGGCGTGCTAATGGAAGAAGGCATGAGCCTCATCTGGCGCGGCTCGATGATAATGAAAGCTATCGAGCAGCTGCTAAAAGACGTATTTTGGAGCGAGCTGGACGTGTTGTTTCTCGATATGCCTCCGGGAACGGGCGACGCACAGCTAACTCTAGCTCAAAGCGTACCGGTGACTGCGGGCGTGTGCGTCACGACGCCGCAAGTAGTAGCGCTTGATGATAGCAAAAGAGCACTTGATATGTTTGAGAAGCTTCACATCCCGATTGCGGGCGTGATAGAAAATATGAGCGGATTTATCTGCCCTGAAAGCGGCAAGGAGTATGATATATTCGGCAAAGGCACGACCGAGGAAGTGGCAAAAGCCTATAGTACCGAAGTGTTAGCCCAGATACCTATCGAGCCGGCTGTTCGTGTGGGCGGCGACAACGGCAAGCCGGTGAGCTTTTATGAGCCAAACTCGGTCACAGCTAAACGCTATGAAAAAGCGGCGGCTAGACTGTGGGAGATAATCGAAAATATCAACAATGACGGCGGCACGGACAACTCGTCTATCCAGCCTGTGATGGACGGCAAGAGCGCTTGCTCGAAGTAAAATTTAAAATCTAAAGTCCGAATTTGATCAAATTTGGGCTTTAACTCTCGCAAATTTACAAATTTAGGAGAACGACGATGAAAGCGATCGTAACGGTGATCGGTAAGGACAAGGTTGGCATTGTGGCGGGCGTTTCGGCTAAGCTCGCGCAGCTTGGGCTAAACATAGACGACATCAGCCAGACGGTTTTGGACGAGTTTTTTACGATGATGGCGGTGGTTTCCAGCGACGAAAAGCAGGACTTCACGGCTCTGCGCGAGGAGCTAAACGAGCTAGGCGAAAAGCTAAAAGTTAAAATCAACATCCAAAGCTCGGCGATCTTTGACGCCATGCACAACATCTAAGGCGCGCAGATGGACATCAAAAACGTAACCGAAACGATCGCGATGATCGAGGAGCAAAATTTCGACATCCGCACGATCACGATGGGTATCAGCCTGCTTGACTGCATCGATCCCGATATCGACAAAGCCGCGGAGAAAATTTACGCAAAGATCACCGACAAGGCGCGCGATCTGGTAAAGGTCGGCAATGAAATTTCAGCAGAGCTTGGCATCCCGATCGTAAATAAGCGCGTCTGCGTAACGCCTATCGCCATCATCGGCGCAGCGACAAACGCTACTGACTACGTGCCGCTTGCTAAAGCGATGGACGAGGCTGCCAAAAAGGTCGGTATCGACTTTATCGGCGGCTTTTCGGCGCTCGTGCAAAAGGGCTACGCAAAGGGCGATAAAATTTTAATCGACTCCATCCCTGCCGCGCTCGCCGCGACGCAGAAGGTCTGCTCGTCGGTAAATATCGGCTCGACCAAAACCGGCATAAATATGAGCGCGGTCGCCGATATGGGGCGCGTGATCAAAGAAACGGCGCGGCTTTCCGATCTTGGCGCTGCAAAGCTGGTCGTGTTTGCCAACGCCGTCGAGGATAATCCCTTTATGGCGGGCGCATTTCACGGCGTGGGCGAGGCCGAGGTCGTCATAAACGTGGGCGTATCAGGCCCGGGCGTCGTTAAGCGCGCGCTTGAGAAGGTGCGCGGAGCGAGCTTTGACGTGGTCGCCGAGACCGTGAAAAAGACGGCGTTTAAGATCACGCGCATCGGACAGCTCGTAGGGCAAATGGCGTCCGAGCGGCTGGGCGTGAAATTTGGCATCGTAGATCTCTCGCTAGCTCCGACTCCTGCCGTGGGCGATTCGGTCGCGCGCGTGCTTGAGGAGATGGGACTAGAGCGCGTCGGCACGCACGGCACGACGGCAGCTCTGGCGCTGCTAAACGACGCGGTCAAAAAGGGCGGCGTCATGGCCTGCAACCAAGTAGGCGGGCTTAGCGGCGCGTTTATCCCCGTCTCGGAGGATGAAGGCATGATAGCTGCGGTGCGCGCAGGCTCGTTAAATTTGGAAAAGCTCGAAGCGATGACCGCGATCTGCTCGGTGGGGCTCGATATGATCGCAATCCCGCAGGATACGCCCGAGCAAACGATCGCCGCGATCATAGCCGACGAGGCCGCGATCGGCGTGATAAATCAAAAAACGACCGCCGTACGCATAATACCAAAGGGCAAAGAGGGCGATACGCTGGAATTCGGCGGGCTTCTGGGCAGCGCGCCCGTGATGAGCGTAAATAAAAACTCATCCGCAGACTTCATAGCCCGCGGCGGCCAGATCCCAGCACCCATTCATAGTTTTAAGAATTAAAGCTTAACCCGCTTAAGGAGGAAAAATGAGAGCGTTTGCATTATTTGCAGCGGCTTTGCTTCTAAGCGGCTGCTCCATAATCTCGGCATTTTATAGCAAGGAGAAAAAATTCGAGCTGGCGGGCTTGGGGCAAGACGGGGTCTATAGGACTTCGGACGGCAGCACAGACACGCTAATAAAAATAACGTCCGCCCGCACAAAAGAGGGCGAGCCGTATCGTATAATCCACACGCTGGAAATTCCTAAAAATTCTACCCTGACGGATTTTGATAGCAACGATAAAGAGGTATTTAAAATAGACTGCTCCAAGAATCGTTGCTCGCCCGAATATGACAGGGAACCGAAAAGAATCGCCATTTCTTGGCCCGCGCCGAATGGGGGCGGCGTTTTTGACGGCGTCATATATCTAAAAAATTTACGGCTCGTAAAGGCGTATTAAATTTGCGGATTTAAAAGAGCGCAAAATTCTAAGTCGCCGCGATGGAATTTAGCTCTAAATTTTACGCTTGCAGGCGTGGAATTTTGAGTTAGAATTTCGGCGCGGAATTTCGTTTTGAAATTTCGGCTTGAAATTTTACGGCGCGATCCCCGCGGCGCGCTAAAATTTTAAAATTTCGCCGTAAGGCGAGACGTTAAAATTTCATTACCGCTCGCGGCGGACAAGCGGCGGGTCTTTTGAAATTTTAAAGCGGCTTGCATTGAAATTTTAAAATTTAAAAGCAACCTGTTTCGTTATCATTGCTCGTCCGCTTAAGAAGCGAGCGGGATTCTATTTCGGCGGCGGATTTAAACACAGCGCGCAAAAACAGGCACAGCATCGAAATTTTAAAAAACGACGCGAAAATATGAGGCGGAAATAAAATGCAAAAAAAGGCTTGGGAATTTGGCGAGCTTGAAAAGGTCGCAACGGACGAGGGCTTCATTTGGTACGCGGAGCTAAAAAGCGAAAGCTCTAGCGAGGTGCCGTTTTGTCTTGTATCTGCAGATACGGCGGATGTGGACGATGAGACTATCTTGCTCGCGCAGCGCATCGCTAGGGATATCGATCGGTACGTAAAAGACGCCCTTGTCTTCTTGCGAGACGAGCTTAGACGCGAGTATCGTTTGGGCGAGGATGAGCTTAGACTGCTTGACGTGCCCGTTTGCGATCTGCCGTTTGAGCTGCCGCAATGCACGTTTTACGCGCGCGATACGCAGTGGCTGATGAGATTTGCCGAGGGCGCGCTTGATATTTGCGAGCCTTTCGGCATCGGGGTGATTTTCGAGGGTGAAAGACCGCTGCGCGTGGAAAATTTAGAGCTTAGCAGAGGGTATTAACCGCGGATAAAATTTTAAATTTAGAGGTGATTTTAAAATTTATACAGCGCGTAAATCGGCGCGTTATGGCGCGCTCCCGCGGATAAATTTAAATCGCGGCTCGTTGTCGTTTTTGAAATTTTGTGGCGCACTGTAGCGGCTAAGATACACTTTGAAAAGGCAGCGTTTAAATTTCATTTCCTGCGCTGTGTCGCGCAGATCCCTCTTTCGTGCCCTTAAAAGCTAGCGTTTATGACGGCGGCGTGAATGTAGGTGCGGGCTCGTCGGAATTCTACGAAAAATTTTGAAAGTATCCGCGCACAACGGCAAGTAAAAAGCGCGCGAAAATTCGGCGTTTGGACGCATGCCCGCTCATAGCTGCTACGGATTGGGCGAGCGAAGCGACAGAATTTAAACGCAGGGCGCGCGCAGGAAAAAGTCGAAGATAGGTGCGGAGAGATGCAAAAAAAACGGAAAGGCGCGCAGCGGTATAGAGTGGGGTAGTGCGACTGCCGCAAATCAGGCTCGTAAATTGCGGATCGAAAGCGGGCTGAAATCAAAAGCTCGGCGCGTAGATTTACGGATCGGGCGTTTAGGAAAGGACGGGACGCGCACCGCGAATTTAGCGATTTGGCGCGCAGAACGCGAATCAAAAAGCGCCGTAAGCAAAGAGGCGCGCAGCGAAATTTTGCGCTCCTTGAAATTTTATAAAATTTTGCCGCAAAATTTACACTTTTTAAAATTCTATAAAATTCTGCTTGCAGAGTTTGCCCGTAAAATTTTTAAAGCTCTTGGCGGTCTTTTTTGAAATTTATGAAGCAGATCGCCGCGCAAGCGCCGCCGAGTAAAATTTGAGATCAAAGCAAGCTGAAAGTAGAAATTTTAAGCGCGAGCAAATTTGGCTCGCAAATTGCGGATCGGGTGTATGCGATGGCAACGGCGCGGAGCGCAAATTTAGCGGAAAATCGATGTATAAATTTCGCGCGCAAATTTCGCGCTCCGCCAGGTGGAATTTAACGCGCAAATTTCACGACGAAATTTCAGGGCGTT
>NZ_CALHXD010000126.1 GCF_938040115.1 uncultured Campylobacter sp.
GTACTACTAAACGCGATCGAGCTAAAAGCGGCGCCGTGGATACTCTGGATACACGACCTTTCGGTGATGGATCCGTATTTCGTGCTGCCTATTTTGATGGGTGCTACGATGTTCCTTCAGCAAAAGCTCACGCCGACCACGTTTAGCGACCCGATGCAAGAAAAGATAATGAAATTTTTACCGCTTATCTTTACGTTTTTCTTCGTGACCTTCCCTGCGGGACTTACGCTTTACTGGTTTGTAAACAACGTCTGCTCGGTCATCCAGCAAGTTTTTGTAAATAAACTCTTTGAAAAGCATAAAAAAGCGGAGGTAAAGGCCTGATGCGAATCGAAGCTGAAAATTTACAAGAGGCTTTTCAGAAGGCCGCCGAGGAGCTAAACTGCTCAGTCACCGAGCTTAATATCAAAATTTTACAAAACCCGAGTGCGGGATTTTTGGGGTTTTTTAAAAAAACGGCGATCATCGAAGCCGTAAAAGAGGGCGCGCATAAAAAAGAAGCAAAAAAAGCCCCTCAAGCCGTCCGGGAAAACGCACATAAAGAAAACAGCGGCGAAAAAAAGAAGGAATTTAAGAAAAAAGAGAACTCTGGCGAAGAGCAAAATCATAAAAGCGAAAAGAAAAAAAATCATAAAAATCGCCACGAACATCACAAAAACCATGCGGCAAAGCAAAACGAGACGAGCGCGGCAAACGAGCCTAAAGTTGAAGAAGCACAACCGCAAAAAGAGCCTCAGGCAAAAGAAAAAGAGCAGCACAAAAAAGAACAACCTAAAAAAGATAGCAGCAAAAACATCCTTGATCACTCGATCATCGATACCTTTAATAAAAACGACTTTTACGAAGGCGATGAAAAAACCGCAGCTGGCGAAAATTTAGGCTCGCAGGCATCTGTCGGCGATGCAAATTTGACGCAAGCCGTGCCAAATTTAGCTAAAAAAGAAAAACAAGACTCCCGCGCCGATCGAGTGCAGACTCAAAAACAAAAAGATCAAAAACCAAAAGCCGACATTGACAAAGTCCTGCCTGAGATAAAGCAGGGCGTAGAGAAGCTTTTTGGCGGAAATTTCTTTACTATAAACAAGATAGACGTGCGCAAATTTGACGACGAGACTGTGATAGTCGAGCTTGACGGCGAGGATGCGGCGCTGCTCATCGGCAAGGAGGGCTACCGCTACAAGGCGATTTCGTATTTGCTTTATAATTGGATCAGCTCAAAATACGGCCTTGCGGTGCGTCTTGAGATCGCGCAATTTCTGCAAAATCAAGAAGCAGCGATCGATCAGTATCTAAAAGGTATAATCGAGCGCGTGGAGGAGACGGGCAAAGCCAAAACCAAGTCTTTAGACGGCGTTTTGGTCAAGATCGCCCTTGAAAAACTGCGCGAAAAATTCCCCGACAAATACGTAAGCGTAAAGTCAAATAGCGACGGGCAGTTCGTAGTCGTGAATGACTTTATCAAAAAATGAACGAGACCATAGCCGCCGTCGCCACCGCGCACGGCGTAGGCTCGATCTCCATCATCAGGCTAAGCGGCGCGGACGCCCTTAGCCTAGCTCTAAAACTCACTAAAACCACCTATCTAGTCCCGCGTTACGCAACTCTAACTAAAATTTACGCCGATGGCGAGCTCATTGACGAAGCCTT
This sequence comes from uncultured Campylobacter sp., assembly GCF_938040115.1. GTDB lineage: Bacteria > Campylobacterota > Campylobacteria > Campylobacterales > Campylobacteraceae > Campylobacter_A. The sequence goes on from NZ_CALHXD010000126.1 coordinate 1,648, forward strand.
GCTTATTTATTTCAAGGCTCCGCATAGTTTCACGGGCGAGGACGTGGTGGAGTTTCAGCTCCACGGCGGGCTAGTGGTGGCAAATTTGATCCTAGGCGAACTTATCAAAAGCGGCGCCAGACTCGCGCGCGCGGGCGAGTTTAGCAAGCGAGCGCTCATAAACGGCAAGATGGATTTTAGCAAGATCGAGGCGATAAACTCGCTCATAAACGCAAAAAGCGAGGACGGCGCAAAGATTATGGCTCGCACGATGAGGGGAGATTTGGCTAAATTTACGAACGAGATTCGCCGCGAACTCGTAAAAACTCTGGCATTCGTGGAGACTAGCATCGACTATGCCGACGATGACCTGCCTGCTGATCTGCTAGAAAGTATCAGTCAAATGCTAAAACAAAACAGCTCCAAACTAGATAAAATCGTCGCTATAAGCCAGAGCAGAAAAGGGTTGCTCGAGGGCTTTAAAATCGCGATAGTCGGCAAGCCAAACGTCGGCAAAAGCTCGATCTTAAACTCGCTTTTGTCCTATGAGCGCGCGATCATCAGCGACGAGGCAGGTACGACTAGAGACAGCATAGAAGAAGCCCTAAAAATCGGCACTCATCTCGTGCGCATCATAGACACGGCAGGTATCCGCAAAAATGCGGGTAAGATCGAGCAGATCGGTATTTCGTATTCGCTACGAGCTATCGAGGAGGCCGACGTTATCTTGGCCGTTTTTGATGCGTCGCAGGAGGCCGACGAGCAGGATAACGAGATCCTGGAGCTTTTAAAAAACTCGCAAAAAAAGATTTTTTACGTTTTAAATAAATGCGACCTCGGCGTTAAATTTAGCGCTCCAGTGGGCGCGATACAAATTTGCGCCAAGCAAGGAACGGACGAGATAGTAAATAGTCTAAAAACCTATCTCGACGCCCAAGAGACGAGCGAGATACTACTAAACTCCGCTCGTCAAATTTCATGCTGCGAGGCGGCGAGCGAGGCGATAAAAAGGGCGTTAAATTTACTTGCCCAGTCCGAGCTCGAGCTTTTTGCTTATGAGCTAAATACGGCAATAGAGCAAATCTCGTCAATCACAAAGCCGTTTGAGAGAAGCGAAATTTTAGACGAAATGTTTAGCAACTTTTGTCTAGGCAAATGATCAAATTTTACTCTCTAAAAAGGAAAACAATGAAAAAATTCATATCTATAGCCGCTCTAGCTGCGTTGCTGGGCGGTTGCATGCCTTCACAGGATCATCTAACTGCTAGCGTAGTATCGCCTGAACCGGACTGGATCAAATATCTAGAAAACGACGGCACCGTCGGCGATGTCGCATTTTTCTCAAAAAATTTGAGCGCAACTTACGCGCAAAAAAACGGCGATATCATCGGTATGGCGCTCATAAAAAAAGACGGTCAAAATTTGAAACTTGACGATATGTACGCGCAAAACGGGATTTCGTTTATAGTTTTGGAGCTTAACGATAAGGAAAAATTTGGCTACCATTACATAAATATGCGCGATAAAAACGAGCTTGCGACTCTAAGAGGGGCTAAAAAGGTCAAATTTTATCAGTTTGGCGGCGGCATATTAGAGAGCGTAGTTTTTAGCGCGGACTCGGGCGCCGTGTGCGAGAGTTTTGCGGCGGGCAAGACGGTAAAAGCTCATGCCGTGACTAATTATTACGATAAAGAAAACCCCGACAATAGCGAGTTTTTCGCGACTTTGATGGATATCGGAGTGAAAAAAGGCAAAAGCGCCGAGATCAAAAATCTAGACTTTAAATTTTTCGTTAGCGACGGCAAACTTGCTAGCACGCAGACGCGGGCTCGATCTGCGGAATTTAGGAACAAAGTCATAGACGCCGACGCTAAAAAACAGGAGCGAATCCTATCAAACATCGTTTGTGCTGCGCCTAAAAACTGATCACTTTTATCAAATTTAAACGCGAGCGCGAGATGAAAAACTTATTTCTAGCGGCTATTGCGGCCCTGGATTTTTACGGTTGCGCCGGCATCACTAGCAGCGCAAATATAGCCGAGCACGACGTCTCAAATATCGACGTTCCCGAGGATAACTGGACGAGATATCTGGGTACTGACGGCGCCATTAGAGAGGTCGCCTTTTTGACGGCGTTTTTCTCGCGCGATTTTCGCGTGCAGCCGGCTGACGGCGAGCCTACAGGCTTTGCACTCACAAAAACAGATGGCACCAGGCTGCCTTTTAGGCTCGGAGCCGTCTACAAAAGTGGCGATAGTGCGTTTATGCTAAAAGACGCCGATACCGAGGCGGAGTTTGATCTAAAAGACGAAGCGAGTGCGACCCAGCTTCGTGGCGCTCGGCGGATCAAATTTTACGAATTTAGCTCAAATTTGACGACGGTAGCAGTTTTTGAGGCGCCGATTTCGGTTTGCGAGGCGTTTCAAAAAGGCGGCAGTGTGAGCGTGAAATCAGCATCTAGCTACTATGATACGCAAAATTTAGAAAAACGGTATTTTACCGCCGTTATAACGCAGGCAAAAATTTCATCCAAAAGCGGCGCGCTACTTTTAAAATCTCAGATAAAAAATTTTACAAATTCCGATGGCTTGCGAGAAGTCGCCGAAAAAACGCCTAAATTTGAGGAAAAAATCCAAAACGAGTTGCGCAGGTACAGGCCGAGGCTTAGTCAAATTTGCTCTTTGGGCGAGAAGTAAAGAGAATAAAATGAAAAATACGATGATTTTTAAGACGGTAGCGGCGGCTGTCGCGGCGTTGGCATTTAGCGGTTGTGCTGGCATCACCGGCGACATAGGCGGCGAGAGAGCGTGGCGTACGTATATGGAAAACGACGCTAGCATACAGCAGATCGGATTTATAACCGAAACCACGGTCTACGAGATGAGCGGCGGTAAAAAAGAGGAAAAATTCGGCGACTACATGGGTAGGGCCGAGGTGAAATCGCCTGGCGAGAGCGACTCGGCGAGCCAAAATCTAGGCTGGGTTTACTCAAGCGGCGACGGCGTAAAAACTCTGATAGTGATTGATCTAGATAGCGGTAAAAATGTAGATTTGAGCGATAAAGACGAGATAAAAAAGCTACAAAACTCAAAGAAATTTAAGTTTTACGAATTTGGCGGCGGGATCCTTGAGAGCGTGGTTTATAGCGCGCAAAAATCTCCCGTTTGCAAGGCGTTTTTTGGCGGCGAACCTATAAGCGCCAGAAGCGTAACGAACTACTACGTGGGCGCGTCTGACGAGTTTTTCGCTACCGTGATCGACGCGAAGATAGTCGGAAACAAAGGCTTTGAGATAAAAAAT
>NZ_CALHXD010000127.1 GCF_938040115.1 uncultured Campylobacter sp.
TAAGCAAGCCCCGAAGCAGTGTAATCAAAATAGTGCACGCCTTGTTTTAGGATGATATTTTTTCTTATTTCGTCTAAATTTGCCATTTTTACTCTTTAAATTTGATACGGTAATTATAGTAAATTTTCGCAAATTTGGGGCTTTTGCGATGGAAATGATTTAGTAAATTTGGAGGTTAAATTTGAGCAAGCTAAATTTAACCGCAAAGCGGCAAATTTAACTTGATAAAGCAGAGAAGCGCGAGCCACAGAGGCTCACGACCATTTTATTATTTGTTTATAAAATTTTTCTCTAGCCACTCGATAGCTTTTGCTTCGGTTTCGAAGCGTCCGCTTTTAGCGACTTGATTTTGCCCCTCGTAGAAGCGAATCCTGATACCGTCTTGGACGCTATCTACCTTTACTCTGGTGATCTTATCTTTGTTTAGATAGACCCTATCGTTTAGTTTTACGTACATTTTTTCTCCCTTAAATTTGATGTGGTTTTATTTCTTTTTATCTTTTTTGTCGTCTTTAGTTGCGTCATTTTTCTCGCCGTCTTTTTTCAAAAACAACTCCTTAAAGCGCTTATCCGCAAAATCCTCGATGTCGTTTTGAAGCTGCCTATAGGCGTTTATGAGCTCATGCGCGCGCTCGTTTAGCGTCGTGCCGGCGTTTTCTCCGCCGCCCTGCCTAGTCGTAAAAAGCTCCTCTTTTAGATTTTTTTGCAAAATTTGCAGATGAGTCCAGCATTTTTTATAGTTCATGCCTAGGATTTCGGCGGCCTTTGAGATCGAGCCGACCTCAGCGATGACGTCTAGGACTTCGGTTTTACCCTTGCCGAAGATAAGCTCGCCCTCGTCGTTTTCTATCCAGGTTTTGGTTTTTACTCTCATCTTTTTTCCTTTCTTCTCCTTAAAACACCCCAACTGGCAGTATTTTACGTCGATTTTATAGTCTTTTAGCGTCGAGCGGATCGTCTTTAGCCCCACGCCCGCAGCCGCGTCTCTAGCGTCTTTGCATAGGATCCTGTCCTTTTCGTCGGTCATCTGCTTTAGCTGCGTCATCACGGTGTATTTGCCGCGTCCGTTTTCCAGCCCGCCAAACTGCCCTAGCTCGCAGTTGTCGATCTTTACGCCCATTTTTTCGGCCTCGTCGCTAACCAGCCCGACCTCTACGCCTAGTTTTGCGGCGATCTTAAACGCCGCGCCGCAGTCTAGCCTGCCCTTTGGATTTAGCAGTTTTGTTATCAGTTCGCGGATTTGCTCACTCATAGATTCTCTCCACGCCGCTATATACGTTTATGTTTTCGCCGCGCGCAAAGCCGCACAGCGTGAGGTTAAATTTACGCGCTATCACGACGCCAAGGCTAGTCGGAGCCGTGCGCGAGACGAGCACGGGGATGCCGTGCATGACGGCTTTTGCGACCATCTCAGAGCTTAAGCGCCCGCTCACCATCAAAAACGAATTTTGTAGCTGCGAGCCGGCTAGTATAGCTTTGCCGACGGCTTTGTCTATGGTATTGTGCTGAGCGATATCCTCGCCGATGTAAAACTGCTCGCCGCTCACGAAAAGCTTGGCCGTGTGCACGCAGCCCGTCATCTCGTAAAGCTCGCACTGCGTGTAAAACTGCCCCATCTGGCGCAAAATTTCGTCTTTGTGAAATTTAACCTCGCCCTTTATCGAGCGCGCCGCCATAGCCCCCGGGTCGATATTTGCCGTCGAGCTGCGCCCGCAGCCGCTGATTATCACCTTTTCCTCGTCAAACTGCTCGAGGCGCTTTTCGTTGATTTTAGCCTTTACCCACACGCTTAAAGCGTCGCCTGAAAGCTCTATACTCTCGATATCCTCAGGACTTGCGATCAAATTTTCGCTGATGAGATAGCCCGCGGCTAGCGCCTCCTGATCGGTCGGAGTGGCCATCACTGCGCCGAAACGCTTGCCGTTTATGTAGATCTCAAGCTTGATCTCGCGCACCAAAATATCATCAACGGCACTTTTTTGCGCGCCTTTAAATTTGATGATTTGCGTCGTAAAAATAGGTTGCATAATTTTCCTTAATTTTTGCGAAATGATAGCTTGAAAATCTAAATTTAAGATTTGATTGTAGTGAATTATTGCTTAAATCAAGCAAAAACTTAAACTATTTTTAGTGCGATTTTATCGGTATCTGATGATGATTTATATATGCGAATTTAGCATATATCTTAAATACAAAATTTCCGTAACCGCCACAAAAAGCTTCACTACTAGTTTAGTCTAAATTTGACTTTTTCTTTCCGCCCCTTTCCAAATTTAACCCAAAAAAATGTTTGTTCCGAATTCCAATTTACGAAATTAAATTTTTCTACTTCATTTATCAAAATACCTAAA
>NZ_CALHXD010000128.1 GCF_938040115.1 uncultured Campylobacter sp.
TACGCGTAAAATTTACGAAAATCTGCAATCAAAGGGTGCGCAAATTTGCTCGATGGGTATGAGCGGAGACTTTGAGCTGGCGATAAAATGCGGCTCGAATATGATTCGTTTGGGGTCGATTTTGTATAGTTAAAAGGCTGAAATATGGAAAAACGAAGAGACGAGCTTGAGCTGCTATTTTTAAAAAATAAGCAGAGTAACAAAAATACTAATCCCCTTCCGATAATAGTTGATATAATCGGACTTATTGCCGGCTTTTTAACTCTATCTTTTGTTGCTCCTTATGATGATAGGGATGCAGTTGGGTTTAAAATTTTAATACTTACCGATATCGTTATATGTCTCATCTACGGCTTGATACCAAGACTACGAAACTGTAAGTATTTTGTGCTTTTGGGTATTTTATTATTTATAAATTTTTTACTTCTATGCAATGTTGAAGGCTGGAATGAGGGAAGCGGGAGCGGAACATACTATTACGTATACTTTTTCAAATCGGCTAGCGATATGCTGTGGGGCTTGTTGTTAATATCCGCATTTTTATTTTTGATACCGATAGCCCTGTATATTTCGTTTCTACATTTTTTGTCTAGGGCGACTTACTACCTATCAAATTACGACAAATTTAAAACAAAAAATCAAGAAAAAACAAAGGACTAATAAATGGGCTACGACGTGAGCTATCATCCGATCAATGAAAGCGAGATAAAGCAGTGGTATTTTGACGCGTTAAAAAGCGCGCGAGAGGGTGATTGGTCGGTCGCACAAAGACTCGCAAAAGAGTACGGCATGGAGGATTTTTATGCGCAAAAATACATCGATACCCTAAAAATCGCGCTTGAAACCAAAGATGGCGAGAGCTTTTCGACGGGACACGGTTACATACTCGCCGCCGTGCAAGGATTTTTTAGAAAATACTTCTACACGCGCGGCACGGCGTTTGGCTTTTTGGCGGACGAACGCAGTGAATTTAAGCAGTATCTAAGCAATATAAGCGGCGTCATACCGCCCGAGATAAAAGCAAAATTTACGGGCGAATTTGACGGAAACTACTCATCTGGCGCATTTATAAGCGCGGCAAATTTGGCTAAATTTTGGCAGGACTACAATGCCGATAAAAATATAAAACAAAAAGTAGATGACTTTTACGCGCAAAATTTGCCTGCGTTTTTGAGCGCAGTTAAATTTTGCGTAGAAAACGGCTACGGGCTGCTTGAGGCGACAGACGTGATTATACCCAACCCGATTGATTTAAATGATTCTGAGTGCTACTCAAATCTTTTTAATTGCGACCCGGAAGGCGCGTTTATCTACGCCGATACGGCGGCTCAGCAACTAAGCGAAGCCATGAAGCTGGATAAAAAAAATGAAAGCGACAAAAACGAAGACTCAGGCGGCTTTTTCGGCGCTATAAAGGAGCTTTTTGGCAAGTAAATTTGCTACGAGCCAGGATAAACTAGCAACCTAAATTTCGTATATCAAGAGCTTAGATTGGCCTTTTTTGGTCAAACATAACTTTGCTGTTATTTGCAAAATTATCGCAGCAATTATTCAAATTTGATAGGTTTGTCACTTTATCTAAACGTTTTAGGTGTAAAATACGGGCGAGTTTATTGCTGCAAATCAAATTTTGCGCTAGTTTTAAAAACCGCGGTGAGTAAGTTAAATTTAATGCGATAAATTTACGCTTGGAAACTCGCAATGTCTAAAATGAAATTTACTCCAGCCAAACATGCAAGCGGATACTATCGACTACTATTTGACATAATAATTTAACGAATCGTATTTGTGAAATTTTATTTACAAAAAAAGAAGTAAAACCGCCTTACCCGTTTTAGACAAGGCGGCAAGAAAATCAGAATA
>NZ_CALHXD010000129.1 GCF_938040115.1 uncultured Campylobacter sp.
ATCAAGCCTCATGCCGTCATTGTAAATACTACTATCCTCGAAAGAATTTTGGATTTTTAAACCGCTTGAAATTTGCGTATTTAGCTTGTAAAGCGCTTTCATATTGGTCTGATAGTCGTAGTTATTCGTAAATTTCATCAGCTGATTTGTCATTCTCATCGCATTTTTCCTTAAATTTAATTGAGCTCTTGCAAGCAAATAAAGTTCCACTCGTTATATCGTCAAATTTCAAAATTTATTTAGTTTTTGATATGATTTTGCCAAATTTAAGGAGAACAAATGAAAGTACTCTTTTCGCCGAGCGAAGCAAAAACCGCCGTAAGTCCAAATAAATTTATAGATAAAAACGCCTTTATTTTTCCAAATTTATATGAAAAACGGTATGAAATTTTAAAAATTTACGATGAATTCTTGCAAACGGCCGGATTGGAGCAAATTTCAAAACTTTTCGGCGTTAAAAATTTGACCGATGAGCCGAGTTTGCGAGAAAGCCTTTTTAAAAAAGGCGCGGTAAAAGCAATCCTGCGATATGACGGAGTAGCCTACAAACACCTTGATTACCGCAGCCTTGATAGCGCGGCGCAGGAGTTTATAGATAAAAATACGTTGATTTTTTCAAATTTATTCGGGCCTGTGACGGCAGCGGATGCACTGCCTGAATACAAACTAAAGCAAGGCGAGCGGATAGACGGGTTAAATTTGGAGGAATTTTATAGGCAAAATTTTAGCAACGAGATAGATGAGTGGCTGGGGAATGACGATATTTTAGACCTTAGAGCCGAGTTTTACGAGAAATTTTACCGCATACAAAAACCATTTGCGACCTTTAAATTTCTAAAAAACGGTAAAGTCGTCAGTCACTATGCCAAAGCATACCGCGGGATAGTTTTGAGGCAAGTAGCGCAAAACGGGGTAAAAAACTTCAGCGAACTTTGCAAAACCGATATAGAAAATTTGCGCCTTATAGACATCAAAAAAACTGGACTAAAAAGCGAGTTTTTGGTGCAAATAGTCTAAAATTCGAGCTTTTTAGTCAAATTCGCGCAAAAATCGTTAAATTTTCGGCTAAAAACTATTGTATTTTTTATAAAAACGTTGTAAAATGCCCGCATATCACTTCTTATTAAGGATGGTTCTATGAAAAAAGCTGATTTTATTCAAGCTGTTGCCGATAAGGCCGGTCTTTCTAAAAAAGATTCTCTAAAGGTAGTTGATGCCGCACTAGAGACTATCGAAGAGGTTCTTAAAAACGGCGATAGCATTAGCTTTATAGGCTTTGGTACATTCGCTACTGCCGAAAGAGCCGCTAGAAAAGCAAGAGTACCGGGAACTACGAAAGTTATAGATGTTCCTGCCAGCAAAGCGGTTAAATTTAAAGTAGGCAAAAAATTAAAAGAAGCAGTAGTAGCAGGCGCAGGCAAAAAAGGCAAAAAGAAATAATCACCCTTTCATGAAAGCTCAAGATTGGGCTTTCATGTTTTTTAATCTCTTTTTTATATCTTTCAAGGTAAAATCTCACTTCTTTAATTAGCCCGAGTGGTGAAACCGGTAGACGCGCCAGACTCAAAATCTGGTAAGGGCAACCTTGTGTCGGTTCGAGTCCGACCTCGGGCACCATATAAACTTACAAATATCCAAAAATACACTATTCTCGACATATATAATGTTTAAAAAGTAAAATAGAATATTCCAAACCAACTACCAGCTGGTAAAGTGTAATTTTTGTGCTTTTAGTAAAGCATAACACATATGCTATTTTGTTTTAACTACCGTAAAACCATTTTATGTATGTTTTGATTGTCGCCAAAATTATTTACATAACTCTAGGTCTATTCCAAAGGTCATAGTTGTATTTTTTGTCATCCCGCTACGCTCCTTTTAACTTCGCGGACGAGTGAAGCCCGCCCTTGTGACGAGGGATTTCGTCCCCTCGACCCATCTAAAGCACACGTCGGCGCGTCGGCCTACGCGTATAGTGCAGTTTTTAATCATTTTTCAGCCTTTTTTATCTTTATATTATTAAAATTGAGATGCAAATTTATACAACGGAGGCGCTAAAATGGACGATTTGGTTAATGGCTTGTTTATTGGCGTCGTATTCTATTTTGCTTTTATGTTTTTTGGGCTTCTTTTTCTTGCTATTTGCGCTTTTTGGTATATTTCTATCCCGCCATTTTGTATTTACGTGTATTTTAAATATTTCAGAAAAGAGGGAAAATTTGAGGCTAGAGTTTTTTAGAGCCTTAAAACTCTTTTGCAAGCCTCAAGCCATTTCATAATAATCTCCAAACTCGTTAAATTCTATTTTTTAAATTAAAGAATATGGATTTACGGTTGCAAATCAAACCACTAAGCAACCGCTACGACAGCAAGCCTAAACGTCGCGCTAGTTTTAAATTTAGCCTAATTTGGCTTCAAATTTAGGTTATTTTGCCGCTATGCTTGCTAGCTCGTAGTGTGCGATGATTTTATTGTGAATGAGTAGCGAGATATAAATCACCGCACCGCCTAGGCAGAGTCTTAGTATATCCGCATCTTTATGCCAAAATACTAAATTTACGATGATGGCTGCAGGTATGAGAGTGTTATTCATGATGGCTAGAGTTCCGCTATCTACCTCGCATGCGCCTTTGTTCCATAAAAAGTATCCTAGACCGCTAGCTCCGATACCAAGCCACAGCAAAACCGCACCCTGCGTGAGGTCGAGGTTGATTTTTTCAGGATTGCCAAACATGGAAAATGCTACGCCCGTAACCGCGGCGGCTCCGACGAAAAAGTAACCAAAAACGCCTCGCTGCTCGTTAAAATCACGCTTTTCCAGTAAAAATTTATACGCGCTCTGTCCGACGCCAAAGCATAAATTTGCCCCCTGCACGAGCAAAAATCCATGCCAAAAGCCGGCATTTACGTTACCGTATTTGATAATGAGAGCGCCAAAGACCGCGATACCTACGCTAAACAGATACAGCAGCCTAAGCCTGCCCGCGAGCACATCATAAACCACGCTCACGTAAAACGGCGTAAATATCGTAAAGAGCGCGACCTCGGCGACGCTAAGGTAGGCAAACGAGTTGTAGTAAAAAATATACATCGCGCCGATCTGAATCGCGCCGATCGCGGCTACTTTGGCGTAGAGAGCGAGGTTTTTTGCGGCAAAATCCTTAATCATAAAGGGCAAAAATACGCCAAGCGCAAGCACTACGCGCGAAAACGCGGCAAAGTAGCTATCCACTCGCCCCGCCAAAAACTCGCCGATGAGGCTAAAGCTAAACGCCCAAAGCACCGTAACAAAGATCAATTTTTTCACGTATTCTCCATTTGAGTTAATTTTCGTCTGAAATAGTAGCAAAATAGGCTTAAATTTATATGCGGTCAAATTTAGCAAAAAAAGATTATGTAAGTCAATTTTAGAGCAGAAACCAAGAGCGCCGCTTTTATCGCAGCGACTCGGTCGTTAAATTTAATATCTATACTCAAAACTCCCCAGTATCGTCCTACCCCTGGCAGCGTTGTTAAAGATAGTGATGTCGTCGTTAAATACGTCGCTGGAGTAAGATGAGTTATAAGTATAAAGCGCGTCCATGTAGTTTTTGTCGAATACGTTTTGCACTTCAAATTTAAAGGTTAAATTTTTAATCGGCTCGAAGGTGAGGTAAAAATCGAAAATAGTTGGGATTTTTGGCAGTTCTTGTGTATTGATAATCTTAAATCTCGGATCATTTTCGTCAAAAGCACCCCAGTTAAATTTAGGATTTATCCTTTTTGCCTTACCAGTAATTTTGGCTATAGAACCAAGAACTAACTTTTCATTAAAAAGCCTAGTTCCAACGTCTATCGTAGCGTAATATTTCGGCAGTTCGCTAAACTGCGTAGTTCCACTAGCAGGTCCGTTCGTCCAGTCTAGCGCGAAACTATCTGAGGGCTGATAGGAAGATTTTTGACGAGTGTATGAGGCTTTGGCGTAAAATACGTCCATATCGTATAAAAACTCGAGCTCAAAGCCTTTTAAGGTGGCTTTGTCATTTAATCTAGCCAAAAACATCGTAACGTCGCCGCTAGCATTTGTGTAGCCGATTATCCTATCGTAGATAAAATTTTTTATTTTAGTATTGTAGTAAGCGGCTTTAAGCCCAAAAACGTCGTCGTCCGAAAAAATACCGTGCTTGTGGCTATTAAAGCCGATCTGATAGGTTTTTGCGGTTTCTGGTTTTAGCCCGGTGTTTATATCTTCATAAACAGAGCCGGAAGAAAAAAGTTCCTGTACGTTTAGCGGCCTAGTCGTCCTTTCGTAGCTGATAAACGGCGAAAACAACTCGTCAATCTTGGCTGAAGCCATAAGAGAATAGTTTAAATCGGTATCTTTTCTTTTAAAGTCTCCGGCCTCTTGTGGAGAGCAGTAAGGATTACCTGCTAAACATTTGCCTTTTATACCGCTCGTTTTCCAATTTACGAGATTTAAATTTGCATCGAAGGTAAAAATGTCGTACTCAAGCGAATTATCTAAATAATAATTAAATATCTTTTGTTTACCGTCTGGTATAGGATACGACGTCCTAAGTGTAGAGTACGCCTCGTCTCGAGTAACGCGTTTATATTCGTTATTTAGGGCATTTATGCCTAGTTTTGAGCTAAATTTAAGCTTATCTGTTATATCAAACAAAAAGGTATTGCTAAGATCAAAAACCAGAGAACTATTTTTAAATTTCATCCCCTTTTCAAGATCCGCCCACGCCAGTCTTGCTTTTTTATCGTAAATTTGTCTGGTTTTATTATAAGATAAGAGCAAATTTATATCGATCAGGTCAGAATACGGATCAAAACGATAATCAAGCTGATAGTTGTCGCTGGTTATATCTCTTTTAGCTAGATAGTTGCTATATCTCCTATATGTCAAAATAGCTTTATTTATCTCACTATCGTATTCCAGCTTAAAAAGATAGCTTTTAGGACGTTGCTCCAGCGAATCGGTATCTAACGCTGTAGGCAAATCAGGCACGCCGTCTCCGTCGATGTCTTTATCATTGTCTTTTATTTTGCCACCGCCGCCTATCTTATAGTCTTGCGAGATTTTTTTACCGCTATATCCAAAAAGTACGCCTAGGCTTTGTCCGCCGTCAAATTCTTTTTTTGCCGCGACACTACCCATATAGCTTGGCCCCACGCCGTTTGAGCCATAGCTATATCTACCTAAAAAGCCAAAAATGTGGTCGTCAGTTATAACGTCATTTACGCCTATGGTTCTAAAATTCGCACTTCCCATAAGCCCGTTTTGGGCACCGCTAAAACTTCCTCTCTCGATGTCTATACCTACTAGGAAATTTTGATCTATGAGTGCTCCAAAGGCTGAAGTGCCAATGTTGCCGGTAAAGTTATGAACCCCACCCGTATCGCTCGACGTACCGTAATAAGTCTGCGTAACTCCATCTATCATCGTGTTTACGCGCCCAAGCCCTGTAAGCCCGCGGATGTTTACGGACACACTGCCCTGGGATTGGTCTATTTGCGTGTAGCTGCCTGGCAAGCTTCTAACTACGGAGTCTATACTTTGATTTTCGCTTCTAATATCCTCTCGCGAACTAACGGCTCCAGGCGTCGAAAACGCCTTTTCGCTATTTTTGACCTCAGTAGCCGAGACTTCCAAGGTACTAAAATCGACGTCTTTTGCGTCGGCGCTCGCTAAACAAATAGCCAATATGCAAGCTATGTTAAATTTAAAACTATTCATGATGCTTCCTTCTAGATTATTTTTTATAAGCGGATGTCAGGCGGCTTAAATTTGAAGGCGTCAATAACTTCTATAACTATATGGTAAGCCGTATCAAAATCATTATCTTATCATTTAAGAATTGTATCACCGCATATATAAATTTTTACTTATACCGGTTATCTTTAATTAACTCTTTTTAAACTATGGCACGATAGATAAATTTATTTTTTTGAGGCTTTATATTTTTTTATATTAAATTCGATTGGAAAATTTAACGTCAGATCGTGATCTGAGCCCATCATTTCACTAGGAGGTGACGGCAGGGGTGAAGCGCGGTTAAAAAGCTCCGTCGCTTCGTTGTTTAAAATCTCAAATTTGCTCCCTTTAGTCAATAAAACGCTTAGCACTTCGCCGTTAGCTGCTATTTTTACTCTTACGTAAACGACACCTTCAAATCCACTTAGAAGAGCATCGCTCGGGTATTTTTTGTGCTTGTTTAAGTGCGACACAACCATACCTTGCCAACTTTTTTTATCTGCACCGGAACCTGCGAAACTGCCGACTATCCTAGTTCCACTACCGCTAATGGGGGCCGAAGCTACGTTATCCTTTACTACGGAGTTTATATCCGAGTCCAAATTTGAAACTTTTTGTGTGTCTTCATTGCTTTTTTTATTTGTTTCTTCGGCGATTTTTACTGGTTTTTTTACTATTTTCTTCGGTTTTATTTTAGGTTTTATTTTTTTTGGCGTTTCCTGTTTTTTTACGACTTCAATTTGAGATTTTACCTCCTCTAACGAGGCTATCTCTGGCTTTTCCTCTTCTTTGGCCGCTGTTTCTTCTTCAAGTTGCGGTGTGGAGGATTTTTGAGAATTTACGGCAGCCTCTTTGAAATCGCCTATCGATAGATCTGAAATTATCATAATCGACTCGATTTGGTCATTTTTTATCGGATAATCAAAGCCACCGAAATTCTGCTCCAAATTTATAGCCTTGCCACTATTTGCGATAAAAACAAAAAGTGCCGCATGCAACGCTGAAGCAAGAATAAAAGCAAATACCCAAGCAAGACGCGGAATTTTCATCAGTTTACAACCTTTGTCGAAAAAGCTATTTTAGTATATCCGGCTATCTTCACTCGCTCGACGGCATTGATCAAAATCTCATAAGGCACGCTTTTATCGACGTGAAAATACACTATCGCCTCATAGTTGCGTCCGCTTTTTATATCCAGCGCCTGCGCGATATTCTCCGCTAAAACGGCTTGACTGCCCAAATAAATTTCGAATTTATCATTTATACTTAAGATTATAGGCTTATTTACGTCCTCTTTTTGTTTGGCAACAGATTTTGGCAGCTCGACTTTCACAGAGCTGGTTACTATGGGCGTAACTACCATAAATATAATCAAAAGTACAAGCATAACGTCGATAAAAGGCGTTACGTTTATCTCGCTTAGCTCTTCTTCGCTATTCATTTTCCGCAGCCAGTCTATCAAATATCAAATAAATTTGAGAACTAAGCAGCCCTAAACGAGCATTAAATTTAACGCTACACCGCACCAGATAGTTATAAACCAAAACCGCTGGTATCGCGGCTACGAGCCCAAGAGCTGTGGCAAAAAGCGCCTCTGCAATACCAGGAGCCACCACGCTTAGGCTGGCGTTGTTGCTGTTTGCTATACCCACAAAGCTGTTCATTATGCCCCAAACCGTCCCAAAAAGCCCGACAAAAGGTGCAGACGAGCCGATGCTAGCGAGCACTCCAACCCACCCTCTCATCACGTTCGCGAGAGACGATTTTTTAAGATCAAGCCTTTGTTTTACTCGCAATTTCATATTTGCGTCAAATTTGATGCTTTTTTCGCATTTAAAGCCTGCGGCGCAAATTTCGCTAGTCTGCAAAGCTTTAAACCCTAATAGCGAAACAAACCTAATCTAACCGAGGCAACCCGCAAAAGGCATCTTGGCTAGACTACTTGGTACTTAAAAAACAAGAATGTAAGAAAATCGCTTTTGCATGAGGCCTTTGAGGTATCATGCGAATTTATCCGAAAGCAAACCGTATCTTGCTC